>NZ_WQQB01000049.1:89223-117863 GCF_018785565.1 Blautia sp. MCC283
GACTTTAAGGCAGAGCTGTGAATCGCAGCTCTGTTTTTGGCTATATGAAAGTAAATCGAGGAGCGGTTTGCATATTTGTTCTCGTTTCATATACAATATGAGAATTTTGGACACCTTCAGGTTGGAACAGACGATAAAACCAATATTTTTTGAATTTTTTTTCAGAAAAGAGGAATTTGCGGTTTTGTGTAGAATATAATTAACAGAGGGTATTTTATCGTCGCTGTTTGTCAGACTGTGGAGGAAGTGCTTATGAACATCAGAGAGAATATGGAACAGAGAGAACGGGAACTGTTAAGTCCCTATGCGTCTCACAGCGCAGATACCAGAGGCAGAGACCGGCCGGAAGAGGAATGCGATGTGCGTACCGCATATCAGCGGGACAGGGACAGGATCCTTCACTGCAAGGCTTTTCGCCGCATGAAAGATAAGACGCAGGTGTTTCTGGCACCGCAGGGAGATCATTACCGTACCAGGTTGACGCATACACTGGAGGTATCACAGATTGCCCGTACCATTGCCAAGGCACTCCGGCTTAATGAAGATCTGGTGGAGGCCATTGCGCTGGGCCATGATCTGGGGCACACGCCCTTTGGACATGCCGGGGAAAGAGCGCTGGATCAGATACATCCTGGAGGTTTTGCCCACTATAAACAGAGCGTCCGGGTTGTGGAAGTACTGGAGAAGAACGGGAACGGACTGAATCTTACCTGGGAAGTCCGTAACGGGATCATGAATCACCGTACCAGTGGAAATCCTTCTACTCTGGAAGGCCAGGTTGTGCGTTTTTCTGACAAGATCGCCTATATCCATCACGATATGGACGATGCTCAGCGTGCGGGAATCATCACAGAAGATGACATTCCTGTTACAATGAGAACTTTTCTCGGATATACCACGAGAGAACGGCTGAATACTTTCGTACATAATATTATAGAGAACAGTATGGATAAAGACAGCATCTCCATGTCGCCTGATGTTTTTGAGGCGATGATGGAACTTCGGGCCCTGATGTTCCGGAATGTCTATGAGAATCCGGTTGCCAAGAAGGAAGAAGACAAAGCCATCAAGATGCTGAGTGAACTATACGAATATTATACAGATCACCCGGAGGCAATGTCCAGGGAATACAGAGAACTGGTGGAATACCGGGGAGTACCCAAGGAACAGGCAGTCTGTGATTACATTTCAGGAATGACAGATCAGTACTCCATGGAGAAATTCAGGGAGATCTACATACCGAAGTCCTGGGAGGTCTATTAAATGGAAAAGAGGGATAAACATGCGTTATTCAGATGACATCATAGAAGAAGTCCGAATGAAAAATGACATTGTAGACGTGATATCCCAGTATGTGAAACTGACACGGAAGGGAAGTTCCTATTTCGGACTGTGTCCCTTCCATAATGAGAAAACTCCTTCTTTTTCCGTGACGCCATCCAAGCAGATGTATTACTGCTTTGGCTGCGGGGCAGGAGGAAACGTATACAATTTTATCATGGAATATGAGAATTATTCTTTTGGTGAGGCTTTGTCACATCTGGCTGACCGGGCAGGAGTAGAGCTTCCGAAGATCGAATATTCCAGGGAAGCAAGAGAAAAAGCAGAACAGAGAGCGGCGCTTCTTGAAATCAACAAGCTGGCAGCTCAGTATTTTTACTATCAGCTCCGGCGAGAAGGCGGAAAAACTGCCTACGGCTATCTGACAGGCAGAGGTCTTTCGGAGGAAACCATCCGGAAATTCGGCCTTGGATATTCGGACAAGTACAGCGATGACCTGTACAAATATCTCAAGGGAAAAGGCTACAGTGATGAACTTCTCCGGGAATCCGGGCTGTTTAATGTGGATGAGCGGCGGGGAATGTATGACAAGTTCTGGAACCGTGTGATCTTCCCGATCATGGATGTAAATAACCGGGTCATTGGTTTTGGCGGCCGTGTCATGGGAGATGGCAAGCCCAAGTATCTGAATTCACCGGAGACGAAGATTTTTGACAAGAGCAGGAATCTCTACGGACTGAATGTGGCCAGGACCACCAGGAAGAATTACCTGATCCTCTGTGAGGGATATATGGATGTGATCGCCATGCATCAGGCAGGCTTTACCAATGCAGTGGCATCTCTTGGAACCGCTCTGACATCCGGACATGCAAGTCTTGTGAAACGTTACACCAAGGAAGTCCTGCTTCTTTACGACAGTGACGGCGCAGGCATCCGTGCGGCTCTCCGTGCGATCCCGATCCTTCGGGAGGCAGGGGTTACGTCCAGGGTGGTAAGCCTGAAGCCATGGAAGGATCCGGACGAGTTTATCAAGAATGAGGGCGCGGAGGCTTTTGAAGAGCGTCTGAACCAGGCGATGGACAGTTTTATGTTCCGTGTGCATATTGCAGAGCAGGAATTTGCGATGGATGCACCTCAGGGACAGAATCAGTTTTTTGAGCGGTGCGCCGAAATGCTGCTGGAACTTTCCGACGAACTGGAAAGGAATCTTTATATAGAAGCAATTGTGAAGGAATATGGCCGCTATGGAGTGGGCACGGAAGATATCCGGAAAAGGGTCAACACACTGGCTCTGAAAGGAACGCCTGCAGAGAAGCGGATCCAGCCGAAATCCGGGACTCCGGAAACAAAGAAAAAAGAATCCGCCGCAGATAAGGCCCAGAAGCTGATGCTTACCTGGCTTGTGAATTATCCGGGGATCTTTGAACAGGTGGAGAAATATATTTCACCGTCAGATTTTGTGGTGCCGCTGTATAAAGAGGTGGCCCAGATGCTGTTTGACCAGCATAAAGAAGGAGAGACCAATCCGGGAAAACTTCTCAATGCATTTACAGATAGCGAGGAACAGAGAGAAGTGGCATCACTTTTTAATGCCACCATTCATCTGGAAAACGAAGGAGAACAGCAGAGAGCCTTTTCTGATACGCTGCTGCGGATCAAGGAAGAGAGCCTCAAAGAAAAAAACCGTACCTGGGACCCGTCAGACATGGCAGGGCTTCAGGAACTGATAAAAGCAAAAAAAGAACTGGAAGACCTTGGAAGAAAGAGGCAGCAACTGCATATTTCTTTCAATTAAGGATAAAATATAAACACTATATGGAGGTATAGAGCACCTATGGAAATGAATATGGCAAAATTCAGCGAGAAACTTGTAGAGCTTCTTGAACTTGCGAAAAAGAAAAAGAATGTGCTGGAATATCAGGAGATCAGCGACTTCTTCAAGGACTCTCCACTGGAAGTAGATCAGATGGAGAAAGTCTTTGACTTCCTGGAGGCCAGCGGTGTGGACGTTCTCCGTATCACAGACAACAGCGGTGACGAACTCCTCCTTGATAACGATATGGATATGGAAAGCCTGGATGATGAAGAAGAGGTAGAACTTGACAAGATCGACCTCTCCGTGCCGGAAGGTGTCAGCATCGAGGACCCGGTCCGTATGTACCTGAAAGAAATCGGTAAAGTCAGCCTGTTGAGTGCAGACGAGGAGATCGAGCTTGCAAAAAGAATGGAAAAAGGTGATGAAGCTGCCAAGAAGCGTCTGGCAGAAGCGAACCTCCGTCTTGTTGTCAGCATCGCCAAGCGTTATGTGGGACGTGGAATGCTGTTCCTTGATCTGATCCAGGAAGGTAACCTTGGTCTTATCAAGGCAGTTGAGAAATTTGATTACAGAAAGGGCTACAAGTTCAGTACCTATGCAACCTGGTGGATCCGTCAGGCCATCACAAGAGCCATTGCGGACCAGGCACGTACCATCCGTATCCCGGTGCATATGGTTGAGACGATCAACAAGCTGATCCGTGTTTCCCGTCAGCTGCTTCAGGAGCTTGGACGTGAACCTACGCCGGAAGAGATCGCTGAGGAGATGGACATGCCGGTAGACCGTGTACGTGAGATCCTTAAGATCTCCCAGGAGCCGGTATCTCTGGAAACTCCGATCGGTGAGGAGGAAGACAGCCATCTTGGTGATTTCATCCAGGATGATAATGTTCCGGTACCTGCAGATGCAGCTGCGTTTACACTTCTGAAAGAGCAACTGGTAGAGGTTTTGAGCACTCTTACTGACCGTGAGCAGAAAGTTCTTCGCCTCCGTTTCGGTCTGGACGACGGACGTGCCAGAACTCTGGAGGAAGTTGGTAAAGAGTTTAACGTTACAAGAGAGCGTATCCGTCAGATCGAAGCGAAAGCTCTGCGTAAACTGCGTCATCCCAGCCGCAGCCGCAAGCTGAAGGATTACCTTGACTGATAAAAATATATCCGTACAGCTTTCCATGCGTCTTTGTGCCATTGCCGGTATGGTAACAAAAGGAAACCGGCTGGCAGACGTAGGATGTGACCATGGCTATCTGTCCATCTATCTTGTTGAGGAAAGAATAGTTCCGTCAGCTATTGCCATGGATGTACGTCCGGGACCGCTTTCAAGAGCTAGGGAGAATATTTCCCGCTATGGTCTTGAAGATTACATAGAGACCCGTTTAAGTGATGGGCTTACGAAGCTTGAGCCGGGGGAAGGTGATACCCTGGTGATTGCGGGAATGGGCGGTCCTCTGATGGAAAGGATATTAAATGAGGGAGCGAAGGTCCGGGAGGGGTTTCAGGAACTGATCCTGCAGCCTCAGTCGGACCTTCCTCATTTCCGGCATTTTCTCTCTGAGATCGGCTGGGAGATCGTAAGAGAGGAAATGATAAAAGAAGACGGAAAGTTTTATCCAATGATGAAAGCGGTGCGAAGAGAATCCGGAGAACAGTTTGCCTATACAGAGGAAGAAGCCTGGTTTGGGCCACTTCTTCTGAAAAAGTGCCATCCGGTTCTGAGGGAATATCTTCTCAGGGAGGAATCCATCCGTAAGAAGATACTGGCCGGTCTTTCCGGGGCAGAGTCTGCTTCCGCAAAAAGCCGTCTGGCAGAAGTAAAGGAGGAAATGGAGCTGATTCATACAGCTCTGAAACGATATGAAAGCATATGAACTGATTAACTGGCTGAATATCCGCCATCCGCAGAAATTTGCGGAGGAATGGGACAATGTAGGACTTCTGGTGGGAGATGATCAGAAAGAAATCTCCCATGTATTCCTTGCACTGGATCTTACAGAACCAGTGCTGGATGAGGCAGTGGCGGCCGGCGCGGACATGATCCTTACCCATCATCCCATGATCTTTTCCAGGATCAAGAAGATCAACAATCATACCTTTACCGGAAGGAAGATCTTACGTCTGATCCGGGAGGATATCCCGTACTTTGCCATGCATACCAATTATGATGTGATCGGTATGGCAGATTTAAGTGCAGATTATCTGAAACTTCAGGATACAAAGGTGCTTACAGTTACCGATGAGTCCGGGGAGCAGCCGGAGGGATTCGGCCGCGTGGGAAAACTTCCCCGTGCCATGACTCTTGGCGAGTTTGGAAAATATGTAAAAGAATGCAATTGCCTTCCAGATGTGCGGGTTTACGGCGATCTGGATCAGAGGATCGAGACTGTGGCAATCTGTACAGGAAGCGGAAAGAGCATGATCCGTGATGTGATGGCAGCCGGTGCGGATGTGTATGTGACCGGAGATATTGATTATCATACTGCCATTGATACCATGGCGGATGGACTGGCGATCGTAGATGCGGGACATTATGGCACGGAGTATATTTTTGCGGAAGCCATGGAGAGGGAACTGAATGAAGCGTTCCCGGATCTTAAGACGACCTGCGCCAGTGTGAAAAATCCATATATTGTTTTATAAGTATAAGCCTGTGGAGGTGAGTGTTATGGAACAGACGATGATAAAAGTGACCATAAACGGAGAAACAAGGGAATACCCCAAGATGACCCCATATTCCGAGATTGTAAAGGATTATGAGGGAGAAACAGAGTATCCGGTGATTCTTGTAACTGAGAACGGAAAACTCCGAGAACTTCACAAGAAGCTGCGGCATGACTGTACCCTGGGATTTATAACCACAAAGGACAGTGCCGGCCGTAAAACCTACCGGCGAAGTGCGATCTTTATCCTTCTGAAAGCAATTTTTGATGTGGCCGGAAAGGAAAATGTGGATCATGTGGTAATCCATTATTCTCTGGGAAATGGTCTTTATTTTACCATGAAAGGCAGTGCAACCCTGGATCAGGAGCTTCTTGACCAGGTGAAAGTGCGGATGCGGGAGCTGGTAGATCAGAAAATTCCGATCTACAAACGCAGTGTCAGCACGGATGATGCCATTTCCATGTTTCACAGGCATCATATGTATGACAAAGAAAAACTGTTCCGTTACCGCCGTGTTTCCAGGGTAAATATTTACAGTCTGGAGAATTTTGAGGATTATTTTTACGGTTTTATGGCACCGGATACCAGTTATGTGCAGTATTTTGACCTGCAGCTTTATGACGAAGGTTTTGTACTGATCCTTCCGCGTCAGAAAACACCGGATGTTCTGGAGGATTTTGAGCCGCAGGATAAGATCTTTCATGTGCAGAAGGAATCGGAAGAATGGGGCGACAAGCTGGATGTTGCCACTGTGGGGGACCTCAATGACCGGATCACCAGAGAGGGTGTTCAGAGCCTGATGCTGATCCAGGAGGCGCTTCACGAGGCGAAGATTTCTTCCATTGCCAAGGAGATCCAGAGAAGAGGAAATGTGAAGTTTGTAATGATCGCAGGTCCTTCTTCTTCAGGAAAGACCAGTTTTTCCCACAGGTTGTCCATTCAGCTTGCAGCTCATGGCCTGAAGCCTCACCCCATCGGTGTGGATAATTATTTCGTGAACCGGGAGCATACCCCGCTTGATGAATTCGGGGAAAAGAATTTTGAGTGCCTGGAAGCCATTGATATCAAGCAGTTTAATGAGGATATGCTGAATCTTCTTGCTGGAAAGAAAGTGGATCTTCCTACTTTTAATTTTAAGACCGGATACAGGGAATACCGGGGAGATCAACTTCAGCTTGGAAAAGATGATATCCTGGTGATCGAGGGAATCCACGGGCTTAATGACAAACTGAGCTATGCCCTTCCAAAAGAGAGCAAGTTTAAGATTTATATCAGTGCTCTGACACAGCTGAATATTGATGAACATAACCGGATCCCGACTACAGATGGCAGGCTGATCCGCCGGATTGTCCGTGATGCGCGTACACGAGGAACTTCTGCAAAGGATACCATTGCAAGATGGCCGTCTGTACGGCGTGGTGAGGAGCAGAATATTTTTCCATTCCAGGAGGAGGCGGATGTGATGTTTAATTCCGCTCTTGTGTATGAGCTTGCCTGCCTGAAGGTTTATGCGGAGCCACTGCTTTTTGGAATTGATAAGAGTGAGCCGGAGTATCAGGAGGCGAAGAGGCTTCTGAAGTTCCTGGATTATTTTGTGCCGGTGCCCTGTGAGGGGGTTCCGTTTAACTCGCTTCTGAGGGAGTTTATCGGTGGCAGCTGTTTTAATGTATAATAAATAAAGATATGTGTAGATAGAAGGCTCTGTGCAGTGCAGATATCGGTTGGCGCAAAGATGGGATTGTTCTGATTTTCTCTGTGCGTAGGATCTGTGGTGTATGGAGTCTTTTGGGTGTGGATCAAAAAAAGTTAAAGTTCTTTGCGGCGTATAGATGTCGGCTAGAGTTTACAGGACTTAAAGGAAAGGGAAAATGATCATGAGAGAGAAAGTGCAACTGACAAAATTGGCTCCAAACTGTGGCTGTGCGGCAAAAGTGGGACCGGGAACCCTGGCAGGGGTTCTTGGCGGACTGCCGAAGTTCTGCGATCCGGATCTTCTGGTGGGGACGGATACTTCGGATGATGCGGCGGTTTACCGGGTGTCCTCTGATCTGGCGCTGATTCAGACACTGGATTTTTTTACGCCTGTGGCGGATGATCCTTATGATTTCGGTCAGATCGCGGCGGCGAATGCGTTGAGTGATGTGTATGCCATGGGTGGAACTCCGAAGACGGCTTTGAATATTGTGGCGTTTCCCAAAGATATGGATGTGGAGATCCTGGGGGAGATTTTGCGTGGTGGTGCGGATAAGGTGATGGAGGCTGGCGCGGTTCTTGCCGGTGGCCATACGATCCAGGATGATACGCCGAAGTATGGGCTTAGTGTGACGGGTTTTGTGGATCCGAGGAAGTTTTGGAAGAATTTTGGGGCGCAGACGGGGGATAAGCTGATTTTGACGAAGCCGCTGGGTGCGGGGATCGTGAATACGGCGATCAAGGCAGATCTGGTGACGGAAGGTGCCCGTAGGGCGGTGTTGGATTCCATGAAGAGGTTGAACCGGGATGCCTGTGAGATTTTGAAAGAGTTTGAGGTTCATGCCTGTACGGATGTGACGGGGTTTGGTCTTGGAGGGCATGCCACGGAGATGGCTGTGGCCAGTGAGCGGACGATCGTGATTGATACGGAGAAGTTGCCGGTGCTTCCGGATGTGGAGAAGTTTGCTTCTATGGGCCTGATCCCGGGTGGGGCTTACCGGAATCGGGAGTTTGCTGAAAAAACTGGTGTGAAAAGCCAGGCGGTGCTCTGGAGGGAGGATGTGGTGTTTGATCCGCAGACTTCCGGGGGACTGTTGGCGGCGGTGCCGGAGAGAGAGGCAGCGGAGATTATGAAAAGAATGGGTGAGGCTGGATTGGAGGCTGGAATGATCGGTGAGGTTGTGGATAGACGGGAGTGGACGTTGGAGATTTGGTAGGAAGCCGGACGCCAGAGGGAGCTGACATTTCCAGTTGGTAGGAAAAAACATAAATACGTGGCAGGGGACGGAAGCAGACGGTGTCCTGTCCTGGAATTGTGAAAGTGTGGCTGTGTCGGCACAGCTTTTCAGCATAAATGCCGAAGAATTCAGGAGCTAGCTCGGCATAGCGTTCCACTCTGAATTCTGTAGCATACAGACAAAAGTCAGCAACTATACACTTACCGCATTGAAATGCGCCCCGCGCAGCCATCCGCCCACATGGCAATGTAAAAAAAATCAAACTTTACAAGTTTGCGTACCTGTGCTAAAATATCAGATGCGCAGCCAGGCCAGGTGATCGCGGCTGGACAGACGAAAGGGTTCAGACGAGGAAAGTCCGGGCTTCACAGGGCAGGATGCCGGATAACGTCCGGTGGAGGTAACTCCCAGACCAGTGCAACAGAAATAAACCGCCTCCTTTGCGGGGTAAGGGTGGAAAGGCAGTGTAAGAGACTACCGCCGCTGTGGTAACAGAGCGGGCACATGTAAACTCCATTCGAAGCAAGACCGAGAAGAAAGCCATACGGCGGCCCGTCGTGCTTTCAGGTAGGTCGCTGGAGCCTTCTGGCAACGGAAGGCCTAGATAGATGATCACTCAACGACATAACCCGGCTTATCGGTCTGACTGTGTATAATAAATAAGCATATAATAAAAGCAACTGTATTTTGCGGCCAGTTTATAGACCCGCGAAATAGCAGTTGCTTTTTTGGTAAAGAACGTCAGAAACTTTATACTTTCATAGTTTGTTTTTTTTTCAGTTTCAGAATCACATCCAAAGGCAAACCTGTAGTTTCAGCAATAGAAGCATCACTGAGTTTCCCTATCAGATTTCTGGCAATCTCAAGCTGCTTTTTCTGGGAACCATTATTGAAACCGTCATTAAAACCATCATTAAACAGCATCTGACCCAAACGTGTCATACGAATTCCCTCCTTAACATGTTCAAAATCATCATTTTCAAGAAACTTATCTGCCATGGTATAGATCATTGCCTCGATTTTTTGAAGATCTTCCGATGGAATATCTTTTGTATTTTCAGTCAGAGAAAATGCCTGAAGAAATCGTTCTTTTTGGGAAAGCTGCCCGTCCATCAGAGGAATCAGAGTCAGTGGAACGAGATCAGCTTTTGTAAGAATGTCTCCAGAAGAAGCTTTCTCTTTCAGCGTTTTGATCAGGTCATCTGCACTGTGATCCTTCATTATGATCGGAATAACATGATAAGTGTTTATTCCTTCGGTAAATGAAGTGACCGGATTTTGTATATTTCCCGAATAAAGAACGTATGTGGTGACAGCTTCATAGGAACGAAAACGTTTCAAACTGGGAATTCCCTCATTCTTGCTCTGGAACTCAAAATGCTTCCATGTACCATCTTCCATAATAAGATTGATATCTTCATAGAATTTCTTAAGATTGAGGACAATGGACTCTGTAGGAGCAGAAGATATAACCTTCCCATCAATACCAAGATAAGGAAGCAACTCCTTAGCAAAGAACTGAGCGGCAGTTTTTAAAACCGCATCCTCATGCTGAACTACAGTTGCAGAACCGATTTTATCATTTGTAATCATTTCTTTCTGTGCCATAAAAAATCCTTTCTGCAAAAAGACACAAGAAAGAAATTGTCTGATTACAATATAACAGAAAAAATAAAAACATCCGTATATAATAGCCAAAAAACAGCGCCCGGTCCCCGGTTCGATATTCAGGCCTTTGCAGGAGCCGTAGTAATACTTAGCTTGTGGGAGACTGCGTTATTTTTCAAAATCATGCTGTTTGAGCGACGCAGGAGCGAGTTCATGATTTTGAAAAATGTTTTTAGCAGTCTTTCACAGGCTTAGTATTACTAGGCTCCGAAACAGCCGAATATCGAACCGGGGACCGGACGCGTCCGTTCGTTAATATAGTTACTATTTATTATTTATTCCGTTTACCGCTATACTTCTCTTCGCAATACTTACACCGGTAAACTTCCTTTTCCTCATCAGCAAGAACAAAAATCTGATCCAGTCCCTGCTCGATGGAAGTGATGCAACGAGGATTCTTGCATTTGATCACATTCACAACCTGTTTCGGAAGCTTCAGTTCTTTCTTGGCAACGATCTTCTCGTCTTTGATAATATTTACCGTAATATTATGGTCGATAAAACCAAGGATATCCAGATCCAGATCCTCGATCGGGCATTCAACCTTGATGATATCTTTTTTGCCCATTTTCTGGCTGCGGGCATTCTTGATAATGGCAACGGTACAGTCCAGTTTATCCAGTTTCAGGTCATGATAAATAGTCATAGCCTTGCCGGCTTTGATATGATCCAGAACATAACCTTCACGAAGAGCACCTACGTTTAACATGGCAGTTCCACCTCCAGTAAAGTAAGAATCAGGGCCATACGTACATAAACACCGTACTGGACCTGTTTGAAATAAGCGGCACGCGGATCAGAATCCACTTCAACAGAGATCTCATTGACACGCGGAAGCGGATGAAGAATATACATATCCTTCGGCGCAAGCTCCAGTTTCTGTTTGTCCAGAACATAGAAATCTTTCATGCGGACATAATCCTCTTCATTGAAGAAACGCTCCTTCTGAACACGGGTCATGTACAGGATATCAAGACTCGGAAGAGCATCCTCCAGACGTTCCTCTTCAACAAATTCCACATTGTTACGTTTCAGAACATCCTCACGGATATAACTTGGAATACGAAGTTCCTCCGGAGAAATCAGGACAAATTTTACGTTTTCATAACGGACCAGAGCCTCGATCAGAGAATGGACAGTACGTCCGAATTTCAGATCGCCGCAGAGACCGATCGTGATATTGTCAAGTCTGCCTTTCAGGGAACGGATAGTTAAAAGATCAGTTAATGTCTGAGTAGGATGCTGGTGGCCGCCGTCGCCGGCATTGATCACCGGGATATTGGATGCCATAGAAGCTACAAGCGGAGCACCTTCTTTCGGGTGACGCATAGCACAGATATCTGCATAGCAGGAAACAACGCGAATAGTATCGGCAACACTCTCGCCCTTGGAAGCGGAGCTGGAATCAGCGGAAGAAAAACCAAGAGCCTTTCCTCCAAGATTCATCATGGCTGCCTCGAAACTTAAACGTGTACGTGTACTTGGTTCGTAAAACAGTGTCGCAAGCCTTTTGTCATCACAGGTATGCGCGTACTTTTTGGGATTTTTCCCGATGTCATCGGCGAGATTCAGAAGCTTCTCGAGCTCTTCAACCGAGAAATCCAACGGACTCATTAAATGTCTCATGTTGTACCTCCAATTATTTACTGGAAATCAGATTCCTTCCAATTATCATATAATATAACTGTGAGATTTTCAAGAGACTTTCCGAGGATTTTGTCGAAGAAGCCACTCAAAAAAGAGACCGGTGAGAAACCATAAGGGTGCATAGTCCAGCCGGATCACCCCTTTATACTGGAGCGGAACGTGAGAATAGTCCCAGGGACAGATATGAAGCTTCTGAAAAAAAGATCCGATTAAAAATTCCACGAAAAAAATCCCGCAGCTGTAAAAAATCCCCCGTACCATAACCGGAAAATCTTTGAGCTTACGGTAAGCCGGCCGGATCAGGGCCGCAAGACCATAAACCGGGAACATCAGAAGAGAGGTTTTGCCCATCATGGTAAAGTTTCCGGTGAAAAGAGAATGAAGACCGGTCCAGAAAATTTCCAGACACCAGCCTGTAAAACCACAAAGAAAAAAATCCTTCTTTTGCATCTTAAAGCTCCTTCTCATCAGCAAAAAAACTTCTCTTTTTGGAAACAAAAAAGAGACAGTTTGACTTTTTATATATTTAACGCAGAAAAGCGCCGTTAATAGTCTCCCCTGCCTTGAAAAAAATATACGTGTGGGTTATAATGAACGAAATTATTACTGCGAAAATTAATAAAGCAGTAATAGATTTTCAACACATGCGGAAGGAGAAAACAGACAAATGGATTATAAAGAAAGTCGCGCCTATATCAGAGCCGCAGAACTGAAAAAAGGAATTGTTCTGGGACTGGAAAATATGAGGGAGCTGATGCGGCGGCTTGGAAATCCTCAGGATGAACTGAAGTATGTTCACGTTGCGGGAACCAATGGAAAAGGGTCTGTGATCGCATATCTGTATTCCGCTTTATCAGGTGCAGGTTACCGGGTCGGAAGATATATTTCTCCGGCTGTCTATTCCTACAGAGAGAGGATGGAAGTAAACGGAGAGCCTGTCAGCAGAGAGAAATTTGCAGCATATGTGACAAGGATCGCGGAAGTGATCGATGAGATCGTAAAAGAAGGCAAGCCGCATCCGTCAGTATTTGAAATTGAAACAGCAGCCGCATTTCTTTATTTTCAGGATGAGAAATGCGATCTTGTATTAATGGAAGTTGGTATGGGCGGCGATCTGGATGCCACCAACATTATCCGTACCACAGTTCTTTCCATTCTGGTATCTATCAGTACGGATCATACGGCATTTCTTGGAAATACCCTGGGCGAGATAGCAGAAAAAAAGGCCGGCATCATTAAACCGGACAGCCATATGGTGACAGTAAAACAGCAGCCGGAAGCAGAAACGGTCATACGAAGAGTATGCGAAGAACAGAATGTACCATACGAAGTAGCAGACCGGGACTGTGCAAAAGTACTGGAAGCATCCATAACCGGCCAGATGTTTCTTTATAAAGATGAGAAGTACACGATATCCCTGGCAGGAGCCTACCAGAAAGAAAATGCGGTGGCAGCGCTTCGTGCACTGGAAATTCTGAATGAGCAGGGATACCCCACAACGTTACGTCAGAGACAGGATGGACTGAAACGTACCACCTGGCCGGGAAGATTTGCTCTTCTTGGAACGAAGCCGGATTTTGTGGTTGACGGAGCTCATAACCCTGCGGCGGCAGACATGCTGGCAGCATCCATTGAACGGTATTTTAAGGGAAAAAGGATCATCTATATCATGGGAATGTTCCGTGACAAAGATTACCGCAAAGTCATCCAGAAAACAGAAAAATACGCAGATACCATCCTCACCATTGCGGCTCCGGATAACCCCAGGGCGCTGACCCCCCAGGAACTGGCAGACGCAGTGCGGGAATTCCATTCTGATGTAAGGCCTTTTGATGACATCGAATCTGCAGTGGCAGAGGCCTATCGTCTGGCAGGAAAAGAGGATGTGATCATTGCTTTTGGTTCCTTGGCATTCCTTGGGGATCTTACAGAAATTATCAGGAAACACAACGGAGGAAATTAATGACTGATTTGGAAAGATACAGAGACGAGATCGATGAGATTGACAGTGAGATCGTACGTCTCTTTGAAAAACGAATGAAGGTGAGTGAGGAAGTCGCTAAATATAAAATAAAAACAGGCAAACAGGTACTGGATCCGGCACGTGAGAGCCAGAAGATCCATACCCTGAAAGAAAAAGCTCACGGAGATTTTAACAGCCTTGGCGTGCAGGAGCTTTTCCGCCAGATCATGGCCATCAGCCGTAAGAGACAGTATCAGCTGCTTACAGAACATGGGATTTACGGAGAGCGTAATTTTACAACTGTAAAGCATGTTCCCCTTGAAAATGCAACCGTTGTATTCCAGGGAGTCGAGGGAGCCTACAGCTATGCAGCCATGCGCCAGTACTTTGGGAAAAACATCGAAAGCTATCACGTAAAAACCTGGCGTACAGCCATGGAGGATGTAACCCACGGAAAAGCAGACTATGCGGTACTTCCCATCGAGAATTCCACCGCAGGTATCGTGGCTGATATCTACGACCTTCTCATGGAATACAAACTTTATATCGTAGGTGAGCAGATCATCCGTGTGGATCATGTGCTTCTTGGAATGCCGGATGCAACGGTGGAAGATATCAGGGAAGTCTGCTCCCATCCACAGGGACTTGCTCAGTGCAAAGCCTTTCTGGAAGAGTACCCGTCCTGGAAAAAGAAAGAAGTGGAAAACACCGCAGGCGCAGCCAAAAAGGTCAGCGAAGTGGGAGATAAAGGTGTGGCAGCCATCGCAAGCCGTGAGGCAGGCGAGGTATTCGGCCTTAAGGTCCTTGCGGAAAACATCTGCCGGGAAAAAGCAAACTCCACACGCTTCATCATTGTAAGCCGGAAGCCGGAGTACGAGGAAAAAGCCGGAAAGATCAGCATCTGTTTTGAGCTGCCTCATGAAAGCGGAACCCTTTACAACATGCTTTCCCACATTATCTACAACGGGCTGAACATGACTAAGATCGAATCCCGTCCCATCCCGGGAAAATCCTGGGAATACCGTTTCTTCGTGGACTTTACAGGAAAACTTGGTGAAAGCGCTGTGGAAAATGCGTTAAGAGGAATTGAGGCGGAGGCGAATGTTCTCCGTGTTCTTGGAAATTATTAAGATATAGAGGAGTTATTTATTATGTTGGCAAGAATTCAGGAATGTATCCTTTACCGTGGATTTTCGGACGGTGAGATACTGAACAATATGGCAGAGCTTATCAATCTTTATGAATCTGATGAAGAAGCTCTGAAGGCAAAAGAAGACCAGTTTTTCAAAAGCATCAACGGGCTGGTGGAACTGGCGGGAATGTATGGATTTTCCGGAAATATCTGGCATACATATCTTACATTTCTTCTGGTAAATCACGAGAATGCCTTCAGCATGGCAAGCGAGATCCGTGGGGCTATCAAAGGCAGCATCAATGACCTGGCAAAGAATGATTTTCAGATATTCAAGGAACTGTATGATTTTGATATCACAGTATTTGACAGAGTGTTTGGAACGGTATGCTGTAAAGTGATCTGTGATTATCAGACACCGGATGAGAACAGCAAGCTCTTTAATACCAGAATCCGTGACCGTATCTGCCAGATGAGCAAAACACTGGCAGCAGCTGCCACAACAGAAGAGTTCATGGATGATATGGTATCTTTTTACAAGGATTTTGGTGTAGGTAAGCTGGGTCTTCACAAAGCATTCCGTATCGGCCATGATGAAAATGGCAAAGTAGAAATCCAGCCGATCACAAGGATCGCACATGTGAAGATCGATGACCTGGTAGGCTACGAGATCGCCAAGAAAAAACTCATCGAAAACACAGAGGCCTTTGTGCAGGGAAGAAAGGCAAACAACTGTCTGCTCTTTGGTGATGCGGGAACCGGTAAATCTTCCAGTATCAAGGGTATCCTGAACCAGTATTATGATCAGGGTCTTCGCATCATTGAGGCCTACAAGCATCAGTTCCAGGATCTCAATGAAGTGATCGCCCAGATCAAAAACCGTAACTATCGTTTTATTATTTATATGGATGATCTTTCCTTTGAGGAATTTGAGATTGAATATAAATATCTGAAAGCAGTGATCGAGGGCGGTCTTGAGAAAAAACCGGACAATGTCCTGATCTATGCAACAAGTAACCGACGTAATCTTGTGCGTGAGCGTGCGGCAGACAAGCTGGAGATCGCAGATGAAGACGATCTGCATTCTTCCGATACCGTACAGGAGAAACTTTCCCTGGTATATCGTTTTGGAGTCCGTATCTATTTTGGCAAACCGGACAAAAAACAGTTCCAGGAGATCGTCCGCACACTGGCAGCCCGTTATGGCGTTACCATGCCGGAGGATGAGCTTCTTCTGAAAGCCAACCAGTGGGAACTTTCTCATGGCGGACTGACCGGACGTGCCGCACAGCAGTTTATTGATTACATTGTGGGAACAGAGGAAGAAAAGAGAAAATAGTCCACCTGTGTATTGGGGGGAAAGGATGATGAACTATGGCGGTGACAACCTTTGCGGCAATTGATATAGGATCCTATGAAGTCAGCATGAAGATTTTTGAAATGTCAAAGCGGACCGGCTTTAGGGAGATCAATGATGTCCGTTATCAGCTGGAACTGGGACGGGGAACTTACGCGGCAGGACGGCTTGAGATGGAGACTGTGGATGAACTCTGCGGGATCCTTGATGATTTTAAACGCATGATGGCTGACTTTGGGGTGGAAAGCTGGCGTGCGTGTGCCACAAGCTCCCTGCGAGAACTGGAGAATCCGGTGATTATTCTGGAACAGATTTTCCAGAGAACCGGGATCCGTGTGGAGATCTTAAGCAATGCGGAGCAGCATTTTCTGGGATATAAATCCATTGCGGCCATTGAATCCGGCTTCAAAAAAGCCATTCAGAAAGGCACGGCAATTCTGGACATCGGAGGTGGAAATCTGCAGATTTCTCTCTTTGATAAAGATGCTCTGGTACTGACTCAGAGTATCCGTATGGGAAGTCTTCGTATCCGTGAACGGCTGAAAGAACTGGAGAAAACAACTCCACATTATGACCGGCTGGTAGAGGAATTTATCCGTAATGACCTGATGTGTTTCCAGAGACTTTATCTTAAGGACAAAGAAATTTCCAATCTGATCCTGATGGGAGATTTTCTCACAGATACGATCTTTCAGGACAGATCCGGGGAAAATATGATCACAAAGGAAGAGTTCCTGAAAAAATACGAAACTATTGTAAACATGTCCGATTATGATCTTGCAGAATCCATGGGGCTGGAACCGGAATATGCTTCCCTGATCGTGCCGAACATGGTTATTATCCGAAATTTCATAGAAATTTTTCAGGCGGAAGCACTGTGGATCCCCGGTGTTTCTCTTCTGGATGGAATTGCCTATGATTATGCAGAAAAAAACAAATATCTGAAAAGCGCCCACAATTTTGAAAATGATATCCTGGTGGCGTCCGCAAATATTGCCAAAAGGTATTCCAGCGGAAAGAATCACATTGCAGGAACCACCGATCTGGCACTGGATATTTTTGACAGTACAAAAAAGATCCATGGCATGGGAAAACGTGAACGTCTTCTTCTGCAGATCGCGGTTCTTCTTCATGACTGCGGAAAATATATCAGTATGAGTGATGTTGCAGAATGTTCCTACCGGATCATCATGGCGACGGAGATCATAGGCCTTTCCACAGAGGAACGGCAGGTGATCGCAAGTGCGGTGCGGTATAATACCAGAGAATTCGGCTGCTACGAAGAGATCAACCGTGAAACTTCCATGAATAGGGGAAATTATCTCCTGACAGCGAAGCTGACAGCAATTCTCCGTCTGGCCAATGCCATGGACAGAAGCCATTACCAGAAGGTAAAAGCTCTCAATGTAACATTGAAGGACAGAATTCTTTATCTGGTAGTGGATTCTGCGAAAGATGTTTCCCTGGAACTGGGTCTTCTGAAAGATAAAAAGGAATTTTTTGAAGAGGTGTTTGGCATCCGGCTTGTAATGAGACGGAAAGGAAGAAGATAACGGAGGAGGTTTTTGTATGAAATTTAAGGAATTTGACAAACCGGAATATTTTGTAAACAGAGAGCTGAGCTGGATCAAATTTGACGACCGCGTACTCAGTGAGGCTAGGGACAAAAATCTGCCTCTGTTTGAGAGACTGAAATTTTTGAGTATTACCTCATCCAATCTGGATGAATTTTATATGGTCCGTGTGGCATCCCTGAAAGACCAGGTTCATGTAGGGTACAAAAAAACGGACATTGCGGGAATGACAGCCAAAGAGCAGCTGAAAGCCATCAGCCAGCAGACCCATGATCTGGTTCACGTACAGTACAGTACATTAAACCGGTCTCTGGTTCCTGCCCTTGAAAAAGCAGGACTTCATGTGATCTTTGAGCATGAGGCATTTTCTGAGAAACAGAAGGAATTTGTAGACCGGTATTTTGAGGATAATGTATATCCGGTTCTGACACCCATGGCAATGGATTCTTCCAGACCATTTCCGCTGATCCGTAACAAGACACTGAACATCGGAGCACTTCTTTCCAGAAAAGATACCAAAAAAGGAAAAGAAGAGATAGATTTTGCCACCGTGCAGGTGCCTTCCGTGCTTCCGAGAGTGGTGATCATCCCTTCCGAAAAAAAAGGTCATACAACCGTAACGCTTCTGGAGCAGATCATTGAGCGGAACATTGACAAACTGTTTTTAAGCTACGATGTGATCTGTGCACATCCGTACCGGATCATGCGTAATGCAGATCTTTCCATCGATGAGGATGAGGCGGAGGATCTTCTGGTGGAGATCCAGAAACAGCTGAAAAAGCGTCAGTGGGGCGAAGTGATCCGTCTGGAAGTGGAAGATAAGATGGACCCGAGGCTTCTGGATATTTTGAAAATGGAATTTCAGGTTCACGGAGATGACATCTTTTTTATCAACGGACCGCTGGATCTGACCATGCTGATGAAGGTTTATGGTATCGATGGATATGATCAGTTCAAGGAGCCGAAGTACAAACCGGCAGCAGTACCGGCATTTCAGAATGATAAAGACATTTTCCAGGTGATCCGGGAAGGGGATGTGTTCCTGCATCATCCATATATGAGTTTTGATCCGGTGGTGAATTTTGTGCGCCAGGCGGCAAAAGATCCGGATGTACTGGCAATCAAGCAGACACTGTATCGTGTCAGCGGCAATTCCCCCATCATTGCAGCGCTGGCTCAGGCAGCAGAAAACGGCAAGCAGGTTTCTGTTCTTGTGGAGCTGAAAGCACGTTTTGACGAGGAAAACAATATCGTCTGGGCCAAAATGCTGGAAAAAGCAGGCTGTCATGTAATTTATGGTCTGGTAGGACTGAAGACACACAGCAAGATCACCCTTGTTGTGCGAAGAGAAGAAAACGGAATCCGCCGATATGTCCATCTGGCAACCGGAAACTATAACGATTCCACAGCCAAACTTTATACAGACTGCGGTATTTTTACCTGTGATGAGCGGTTTGGTGAGGATGCAACGGCTGTCTTTAACATGCTTTCCGGATATTCCGAGCCGAAACGCTGGAACCGTCTGATCGTTGCGCCCATCTGGATGAAAGACCGTTTTGTAAAAATGATCGAGAGAGAAGCACAGCATGCGAAAGACGGAGAAGAGGCCCATATTGTGGCGAAGATGAATTCCTTGTGTGACCCTGCGATCATGGCGGCACTGTATTACGCTTCTTCCTGCGGTGTAAAGATCGATCTTCTGGTTCGTGGTATCTGCTGTCTGAAGGTGGGCATTCCGGGTATCAGTGAAAATATCCATGTGCGTTCCATTGTCGGCAATTTCCTGGAGCACAGCCGGATTTTCTATTTCCATAATGGTGGTTCCGATGAGATCTACATGGGAAGTGCAGACTGGATGCCACGTAATCTTGATCGTCGTGTGGAGATCGTTTTCCCTGTGGAAGATGAGGGAATCAAGGACGAGATCAAACATGTGCTGGATCTGGAATTCCGTGACAATGTAAAAGCGCATATCCTTAAGCCCTCCGGTCTCTATGAGAAACAGGATAAACGGGGAAAAAACCTGATAAATTCCCAGATGGAATTCTGCCTGGAAGCCACCGAGCGGGCCAAAGCCGCAAAAAAAGAGAAGAAAGAAAAGAAGAGAGTCTTCGTACCGGCCGAGCCGGCGGAGGATATTGAAAAATAATGTAAGAACGAGAATTGAAGACAATCAGGAAATGCTGGAAATTGAACTTCGAATAAGAGACAATAATCAGCCAGAATCTACCCAGGCATAAGCCAGGACCCTACAGAAGAGAAAATAATAAGATACATAAAGAAAAGGACAGCCATATCATATCAGTGTATGATACAGCTGTCCTTAAATAATATTCTTAAAGATTATCCATATTACGTTAACATGACATAATACTCACCAGGTCTGAAATACATTGTCGTTTCTAATAACACTTCTTACAAGCCCCATACCCCGCAGCTTCCGCCTGCGCGCGCGTCATCTCCGTAGCATTATCCGGGTTCATATTTCCGCAGTTGGGGATTCGGTGATACTTGCTTCCGGTAGCAGAGATCCATACCATATCCCCGACCGGTTCCGGATCAGCCTGCACTTCAGCCTGAGAATCCGAAGCCGCCCCATCGGAAGAATCATAGCCGGATGCACCGGAATTATCATAAGCAGAAGAAGGCTGCGTACCGGTATCCGATTCATCACCTGCAGAATAATCATTACACGGACTCTGGTTCCATTCAATATTATTTCCGTCACTGACCGCGATAACCGTACCCTGCTCATCCGTACGAAACACCTGGATTCCCATATCGGCAAGTTTGTCCATAGTATCCTTATGCGGATGCCCGTAGGAATTACCGGCGCCACAGCTGATCACTGCATATTCCGGAACTGTCTCCTGGAGCAGATCCCAGGTAGTAGCAGTGGCAGAACCATGATGCCCCGGAACGATCACATCGCAGGAAAGATCCAGTCCCAGATTACAGATCGCTTCCTCACCGGCAGACTCCGCATCTCCCGTAAACAGGAAATGATTGCTTCCGTTTTCCAGTCGGATCGCAACAGAATTATCGTTATCATTGCTGCTGATAGACTGGGGAGAAAGAACCGTAAATTTCCCGCTTCCGAAGGCGAAATCCGTTCCTGGTTCCGGATGCTGCACAGTCAGTCCCTGAGAGGCAACACTGTTCTCGAAAGACTGATAGATCTTCGTATCCTGCACATAATCCGCGCCGATCACATTTTTTACGGAAAAACTGTCCAGACATCCTACGAGACCAGCCACATGATCCTCATCATAATGGGAGGAAATCATATAGTCGATGGTAGAAATATTCTGTTTCTGCAGATACGAAACCACGAAACTGGAATGTCCCCGGTCACCGCCGTCATACAGAAGATTCTCTCCCCGCGACTGTACCAGGATCGAAAGTCCCTGTCCCACATCCAGAAAATGGACAGCCATTGTCGTGTCAGCAGAAGCAGCCTCAGCTGTATAAGCAGCAGAGGGAACTCCTGCGGCTGTCAGCAGAACAAGCAGCAGCGAAAGAAAAAACGCCTGCAGTTTTCTGCGAAAAGAAAGTTTGTGATGCATGAGAAGTCACCCCTTATCATAAGTATTTTTTCAGGGAAAATTATAAAACAGAAAATAAAAAAATGCAAAAAAATCCATGTTTTGTATAGATTATTGACAGCTGTATATAATGTACGTATAATAAAAGTACAGAATACTGTACAGAAAAGGAGGGCGTATATGTTAGCGGTAAATTATACGAATTTACGGGAAAATATGAAAAATTATATGGATAAGGTTACAGATGACTATGAAACCATGATCGTTACTCGTAAAAACAACAGAAATGTGGTGATGATGTCGGAAGAATCCTACAACAATCTTATGGAAAATCTTTATCTTATGGAAGATCGCGCAAATTATGACTGGATTATGGAATCAAAGAAACAGTTACAGGAAGGAAAAGCAGGTATTCATAAGTTGAAAGAGGTTGAATGATGAATAAGGTATTCACGCAGAACGGATGGGAAGACTATGTTTACTGGGAGACCGAAGATAAAAAGACACTGAAGAAGATCAATGCGCTGATAGAGGATATATGCAGGAATGGCAATCAGGGGATCGGTAAACCGGAACCCTTGACAGGAAATTTGGCAGGTTTCTGGTCAAGACGTATTAATGATAAGGACCGGCTGATTTATCAGATAGATGATGAAAATGTTTATATACTGGCTTGCAGATATCATTATACGAGATGAATGTGATAGGGAGCATCTGAAGAATGAGGGACTTTTTTATGCTTCCTGTTTTTTTATTATTTTCAGAATAACGAAAAAAGCAGTTAGAATAATTCTAACTGCTTTTTAGAATAGCCAGTACGGGAATCGAACCCGTGTTTCCGCCGTGAGAGGGCGGCGTCTTAGCCCCTTGACCAACTGGCCATATTCATTCGTTTCTGTCGTTTAAGTTGTTTCCCTCAACCGACTTCGTTAGTATATAACACTTTTTTTCAAAATGCAAGTATTTTTTTCGATTTTTTTAAAAAAATTTTCGAGGGATTTCAGGGGCAGGATTTTACTTGCAGTTTTAAAGGGGGTTTGATAGAATAGATAGGCTGTGGCGGCTGAAGAAATCAGTCTTTTAACCAAATCAAGTAAGTCCCCTGCTTCAATTGCGAAAAGCAATAAGCAGTGGGTGGGGACTTGCTTGTATCAGGAGGAGTGCAAACTTCTCCTGATAAACTGCGGAGCAGTTATTTGGTTATGAGCAAGTAGCGAAGCGGATTGCGAATATCCGCTTGACCCGAATCAAGTAAGTCCCCGGCGGAGGTGCGAATATCTGCTTGCCGGACAGACAGATTTCCTGAGCTGCTACACTGTGAAAAGAAAAAAGGAATATTTTATAGAAATCAATATAGTAACTATATAATATAGTAGGAATATAAATGTCTGCTTTACGAAAAAGCAAATTTCTGATATAATACAAACAAATGTTCGAAAAGAAAAAGAAAGGAATCAGTGGAATGGCAAAAAAAGACACTTATGATGCGGACAGTATCTCTGTCCTGGAAGGCCTCGAGGCCGTACGAAAGCGCCCCGGTATGTATATCGGAAGCGTATCCAGAAAGGGACTGAACCATCTGATATATGAGATCGTAGACAATGCGGTGGACGAGCACCTTGCAGGATACTGCAGCCTGATCCATGTAGTTCTTGAGAAGGACGGTTCCTGTACAGTAGAAGATAATGGACGAGGAATCCCGGTAGATATGCATGCCAAGGGCGTGTCAGCGGAACGACTTGTTTTTACAACTCTTCATGCAGGTGGTAAGTTTGATAATTCCGCATATAAGACAAGCGGCGGACTTCATGGCGTGGGCTCTTCGGTTGTAAATGCATTGTCCACCTATCTGGATATTAAGATCAGCCGTGACGGCTATGTACATCATGACCATTATGAGAGAGGAATCCCTACCATTGAACTGGAAGCAGGACTTCTCCCGAAGCTGGGGAAAACCAGAGGAACCGGAACCTGTGTGAATTTCCTTCCGGACCCGGAGATCTTTGAGAAAACAAGATTCGGGGCGGCCGATGTAAAGAGCCGTCTTCACGAGACTGCATACCTGAACCCGGAACTTACGATCCATTTTGAGGACCGGAGAGGGGATACGATCGAAGATATCCAGTACCATGAGCCGGAGGGAATCGTAGGATTTATCCGTGACCTCAATAAGAACGCGCAGCCACTTCATGATCCGGTTTACTTTAAAGGAGAGGCAGACGGAATCCAGGTGGAGATAGCTTTTCAGTTTACCAATGAATTCCGTGAGAACGTCCTTGGATTCTGTAACAATATCTACAATGCAGAAGGCGGAACACATCTGACCGGTTTTAAGACAACCTTTACAACCGTAATGAACACTTACGCACGTGAGATCGGTGTACTGAAAGATAAAGATTCCAACTTTACAGGAGCAGATATCCGAAATGGTATGACAGCCGTTGTCTCCATCAAACATCCGGCACCCCGTTTTGAGGGCCAGACCAAGACCAAGCTGGACAACCAGGATGCGTCCAGAGCCACCGGTAAAGTGACAGGGGAACAGCTGGTACTCTTCTTTGACCGAAACCTGGAAACACTGAAGACAGTACTTTCCTGTGCGGAAAAAGCGGCCAAGATCCGTAAGACGGAAGAACGTGCCAAGACCAATCTTCTCACCAAGCAGAAATACTCTTTTGATTCCAACGGCAAGCTGGCCAACTGTGAGAAGAAAGATCCGTCTCTCTGCGAGATCTTTATTGTAGAGGGAGATTCCGCCGGCGGTTCTGCCAAGACTGCCAGAGACCGTAACTATCAGGCTATCCTGCCTATCCGCGGTAAGATCCTCAATGTAGAGAAAGCCACCATCGACAAGGTACTGGCCAATGCGGAGATCAAGACCATGATCAACGCTTTTGGATGTGGCTTTTCCGAAGGATATGGAAACGATTTCGATATTACCAAACTCCGTTACGATAAGATTGTGATCATGGCCGATGCCGATGTGGACGGAGCACATATCTCCACGCTGCTTCTGACATTATTCTACCGTTTTATGCCGGAACTGATCTATGAGGGACATGTATACATTGCCATGCCGCCTCTTTATAAAGTAATGCCCAAGAAGGGACAGGAGGAATATCTTTACGATGACAAGGCCCTGGAGAAATACCGCCGGAGCCATAAACCTGGAAGTTTTACCCTTCAGAGATATAAAGGTCTGGGAGAGATGGACGCCCAGCAGCTGTGGGAGACGACTCTGAATCCGGAAACCAGGATGATGAAACGTGTGGAGATCGAAGATGCCCGCATGGCTTCTGATGTGACAGAAATCCTGATGGGAAGCGATGTTCCGCCACGTAAGGCGTTTATCTATGAGCATGCAACGGATGCAGAGCTGGATATCTGATAACAGCAGGGAGAAATGTCGAAGCCGGAGGGCAGGGCATCCATGAATGGATCACTGCTGACTGGCACCAACGGATCAAAATTGGGAGAATAAACTATGAATACGAAACAGGACAATATCATCCGCACCGATTATGCGGAGATCATGCAGAAATCATATATCGATTACGCCATGAGCGTTATCATTTCCAGAGCGCTGCCGGATGTACGTGACGGACTGAAGCCGGTACAGCGCCGGACCCTTTACGATATGTATGAGCTGGGCATCCGTTACGACCGCCCGTACCGTAAATGTGCCCGTATCGTAGGAGATACCATGGGTAAATATCATCCTCACGGTGACAGTTCTATTTATGATGCTCTTGTAGTCATGGCGCAGGAATTTAAGAAAGGTCGTACACTGGTTGACGGACATGGAAACTTTGGTTCCATTGAGGGAGACGGAGCCGCAGCCATGCGATACACAGAGGCACGTCTTGAGAAGCTGACCCAGGAGGTTTTTCTGGAAGATCTTGATAAGAACGTTGTGGACTTTATGCCGAACTTCGACGAGACCGAGAAAGAACCGGTAGTGCTTCCGGTAAGAATCCCTAACCTTCTGGTAAACGGAGCCGACGGAATCGCTGTAGGTATGGCCACCAGCATCCCACCTCACAATCTGGGTGAAGTAGTAGATGCAGTGAAGGCATACATGAAGAACAATGATATCAGCACCCGTGGGCTGATGCGTTATCTCAAGGGCCCGGATTTTCCGACAGGTGGTATCGTAGTAAATAAGGACGACCTTGTAAAAATCTACGAATCCGGAACAGGCAAGCTCCGTATCCGCGGACGGGTAGAAATAGAGAAGTTGAAGGGTGGTCGTCAGCAGCTGGTGATCACAGAGATTCCCTACACCATGATCGGCGCCAACATCGGAAAATTCCTCAATGATATCGCAACTCTGGTGGAAACCAAGAAGACTACAGATATCGTGGACATTTCCAACCAGTCATCTAAGGAGGGAATCCGTATCGTTCTGGAACTGAAGCGCGACGCAGACGTGGAGAACCTTACCAATATGCTCTACAAGAAGACCAGACTGGAGGATACTTTCGGTGTCAATATGCTGGCAGTTGCAGACGGAAGACCGGAGACCCTGGGACTGAAGCAGATCATTGCTCATCATGTTGATTTTGTTTTCGAAGTAAATTCCAGAAAGTACACCACCCTTCTTGCCAAGGAACAGGAGAAGCGTGAGATCCAGGAAGGTCTGATCAAGGCTTGCGATGTTATTGATCTGATTATTGAGATCCTCCGCGGCAGCAAGAGCCGTGACCAGGTAAAGAAATGCCTGACCGATGGTATCACAGAAGGGATTAAATTCAAGACCAAGACCTCCGAAAAAGCGGCAAAAACCCTGAAATTCACAGAAAAACAGGCCGCAGCTATCCTGGACATGCGTCTTTACAAGCTGATCGGTCTGGAGATCGATGCTCTGATGAAGGAGCATGAGGAAACCATGAAGAACATTGCTGCTTATGAGGATATCCTGAATAATTATGACTCCATGGCAGCAGTGATCATGGGTGAACTGGATCAGATCAAGAAGGAATACGGCAGTAAGCGTAAGACTTCCATTGAAAACGCAGAGGAAGCTGTTTATGAGGAGAAGAAGATGGAAGAGACCGAAGTCTGCTTCCTGATGGATCGTTTCGGATATATGCGTCTCATTGATAAGAATGCCTACGAGCGTAATAAGGATGCTGCTCATGCAGAGAGCCGCTATGTCTTTACCTGCATGAATACGGATAAGATCTGTATCTTTACAGATACCGGCAAGCTCCACACAGTGAAGGCAGAGGATATCCCGCTGGTACGTTTCCGTGATAAAGGTGTTCCGGCAGATAATCTGGGTAATTATGATAGTACTTCCGAGCAAATCCTTTATGTGGCACCGCTGAGCCAGGTGGCAGCCTCCACAGTGCTCTTTGTTACAGAAAATGGCATGTGCAAACTAGTAAAAGGAGATGAGTTCCGTGCTTCCAAGCGTACCATTGTTTCCACCAAGCTTGCAGAGGATGACCGCCTTGTATTCGTAGGAGCAGCGGACGAGATGGATCAGGTTGTGTTCCAGTCTGAAAAGGGATACTTCCTCCGTATCATGAAAACCGAGATCTCCGTCACCAAGAAAAACGCCATGGGCGTCCGCGGCATGAAGCTTACCGGTGAAGACCGGATCCACCATGCGTATCTCCTGGAAAGCCGCCAGGAATATGCCATTGAATATCATGATAAGCCGTATGTGCTGAATAAAGTGAAACTGGCTAAGAGAGATACGAAGGGTGTGAAGCCGAGGGTATAAAAGACGCGAAGAGGATTGCGGATAACTGGCAAATAGGATATGATAGGGTTATATGAAAATGGGAGGCGTTAAAAATGCGATATGATCTTCCGGAAAGAGTTATAAGAGAACTATTTTCATTTGCCATAAAACATTCTGTCAGAAAGATCATCCTCTTTGGGTCCCGTGCAAGAGGAAACAATACAGAAAGAAGTGATGTAGATATTGCTGTATATGGAGGTGATTTTGATTCCTTTTACTGGGATATTAAAGAAAATATCCATTCACTTCTGATGTTTGATGTAATTAATGCAGATGATTCGATTTCTGAAGAACTCAAAAAAGAAATTAAAAAGGATGGAGTTGTGATCTATGAAAAAGCTTGATAATTTTTCTAATTGTCTTACTATATTAAGAAATGCAGATTTCAAACTTGCGGATAACAACGATATTTACAGAACCGGCGTGATCGGACAGTTCAACCTGACTTTCGAGCTGGCCTGGAAAGCTCTTCAGGAGATCCTGCGACTCCACGGGGCAGAAGAAGCAGACACCGGTTCACCGAGAGAAATCCTGCAGCTTGGCTATAAGCTGGGCTTCGTAAACGATTCAGCAGTGTGGCTGCTTATGCTGAAAAAGCGTAACACATCTGTCCATATATATAATGAGCAGGAAGTAGATGAGATGATCCTGCTCATCCGCGACAGCTTTATTCCGGCTTTTGTGGCTCTTGAGAAAACGTTGAGGGAGAAGCTGGAAGAAGCGGAGAGCGACTGGACGTAAATAAAGAGAATACAATTTTACAGAATATATACTTCCCACCGATCAGGTACAATTAACCCGGCCGGTGGGAGTTTTTTGCCTTCTTGACAGTATGTGCCAAACTTCCGTGCTGATTTTATGCCAAACAGCGGAAAAAACATGGATTGTGGATAGCTGGTATATTGAATTTCAGATTTGCATATGCTATAATGCCAGTAGGCAAAAGGAAATAGAATAGTTCTATGACAAAGAACGACCCCTCGGAATGTACCGCAAATACATCCGAGGGGTCTTCTCTTTTTATTTCAGTGGTTGAGCATCCACCAGGCTATTTGTTGTCCCTGTCATGTCTGTCTAACCATTTGCAGATGAGATGGCAAGTCACACCTGCCGTAACAGTGACAATAAAGGAAACAAGAATAGTATCTATGACAATCACCTCCTCCCTTTGCCGGGTATCGGTTGGACAACACAGCCAGTATAGCATATCTTAGAACAATTTGGAATCAAGTACGGATTTTTCACGACAAACGCATGAGTAAATAAATTGTGAACACACCCCTTTTCTAGTAAAATAAAAGAAAAAGGGGTGTTATTT
>NZ_WQQB01000050.1:0-283 GCF_018785565.1 Blautia sp. MCC283
TAAGGATATTTGATTAACTTAATCAAATCTCATGTATGCAGTTTTCAAGGTACAATGCTGACTGATGTTTTATCAGCCATTTAAAAAGAAAATATCTTTTCTTCTTAAATCACTGGTAAAACCAGCATCTATTTCATCAGGCTAAGCCTGCTTTTTCTTTTTTGATCTGGCGCCCACCTGCTCTCCCACACCGTCTCCAGTGCAGTACCATCGGCCGATTGGGTCTTAACCGTCGTGTTCGGGATGGGAACGGGTGTGTCCCCCAACCGCATCGGCACCAGAA
>NZ_WQQB01000006.1:0-22602 GCF_018785565.1 Blautia sp. MCC283
AAAGGCCCTCCTAATGATATTTATTGTATCATAGAAGAACCTTATAAACATTATTTTACAGAAAAAGTTTCATACTCTCATTGGAATTTCTCCAAACAGTTCCCAAAGCGTTTCCAGCTCATCACTGGTGAAACATTCAGCTTCTTTCTGATGAACAATATGCAGACTTTCCGTCGTCCTACAGCGGGGACAGTATTCTGTGTCTGTATAAACATCAGGATTATCTCCAATCCAATGGCACTTACTGCATTTATATATCAGCATTCGTATACACCTTCTTCCCAATGATCCTTGGCCTTCTCGAAGAGACGTACCATTTCTTCTGGAGAAACATCCATTTGCGGCTTTTTATCTGAATCTTCAAAATCATCCTCCTGAAGCTCAAACCATGGATGATCATCCTCCGTCACATCTTCAAATCTTTCTTCCGGAAAACCTACTTTGGACGGAATAAAATATTCCCCATCCTGGAGGCAGTCTATGATCGACTGGATCTGATCCTCCGTATACCTGCCCGGAACAATCACCTTATTCTGCTTTTTGTAGTTCGAAGCATCCCTGTACTGGTAATTGATGCAGGTTGTCCGATATAAATGGGTGTAATAGCTGACATCCCTGTCATCCGGAACCAGCCCGTTTTCCGTCCATCCAGCCGGAACAATTTCACGTTCATCGAAATCATCTGATTCCAAGATGAATTCACCCGATGATGCAGCATCCTCTACCTGGGAAATGGCATCTTCGAAATTTTCGGCTTCTACGATAACAGTTCTTGCTAAAGTTTCCACAACTCTAATTGCATACTTCTTCATAATAAGTTCCTCCTAATTTTCAGAATCATCATCCAGATCAATATATACATAGCCATTATCCTGCCAGGAAAAACTATAAACAGGGCAGTAGCTGTAAAATTGTATCATGGCATCTTTTTTCTTTCCGGCTGCCAAAAGCGTAAATCCATCGCGGATACAGATGGTTGTATCCGCAGTGACAAATTCCGATTCTAATACATTTCTTACACGTTTCTGTTCCATATTCATTTCTCCTTATCGCATCAAGACTTTTCCTGCATCGTCAACGTAGAATTCATCTTCCAGACCTGTCTCGTAGAGATAGATGACTTTCTCTGCTACAGGAAGGCTATCTGCGACTTCCGATAAAATAGATTCTTTTGCGTCCATCTCCTCAGTCGCATCCATAAACTGTTCAATCAGTTCATAATAGTCTTCGTCTTCTTCATATTCCTTTGTTGAAATATAAGAAGACTTATCTTTCATGGTACTGCCAAACAATTTTTCCTGGCAGTCCGGACAGTATCCGGATTTGATAAATTCCCTTCCAAACTTGTCAACGTCCGGCATCCGGTCCTGAATCAGCCCTCCGTAGCAAACGTAATCAGACCACTGTTTTTCCTGAACCTCCGTTAAACGCATATAGTGGTCGATGCCACACATCGGACAGGTTTTCCTAATCGTCTTTACGTACTTCATAATAATTCCCTCCTAGATTTCCATGTGGTCTTCGATCATTTCATAAGTAATATGCGGATGTTTTTTGAAGAACAGGAACATTGCTTCTTCCATGCTTACCGCATTGATGAAACAGTAGTATCTGGTGCCTGCAAAATTGAGCAGTACCTCATACCGTCCGATATCCTCATGCGAGGTCCCATCATCTTCACGGTCAAGCTCCCGGTAAAGACACCCGTCATTATCCCAATACTGTTCCAGTTCTTCAGGAACTTCAATGTTCCCTTCGAAGAACCATGAACCATCACCGTGAAAATAATATCTGTTTTCATCACAGATCTCTGCCATATCCTCATCTGAAATTTCGTAAAGATAATCATATCCCATTTTTTCGTAACTGAGACAGATCTGGCTGAATATCTGTTTTACCATTTTTTCTGTCTTCTCCAGTACTGATGTGTTGATATCACGGATTCCCATGGATTCCAGTTCGTACTGAAATTCTTCTGCAAACTCTATCCGGTCAGCTATACAGAAGGCATACCGGCGGTTTACCGGAAGATCCACATAATCTTTGTATTCCTTCATGTAAAAACGCATGGTTTTGACTTCTTTTTCTGTCAGATAATCTTTGAGCCAGTCCAGCTCCGGCGCACGTCCACTACCAGGAATCGTAAATATGTCGTCCAGACTAGCTGAACCATAAATATTTACGCCATCTCCCTGGCAACTGGCCAAAGACCATTGAACCTTCAGCTCGCTGTTCGGAAATACCTGTTTTATGTCTTCCTCGTAGAAATCAGTCAATTGGAAAGACCGTGTCTCATCATTAAGATATTCCTGTTTTGCTTTTTCTTTAGCCGCTTCGGAAAGTTCCAAGTATTCATATACATTCAGGCTTTTTGTAAATGTAAACATATGCGATCCTCCTTATTACTCGGTCAAAATGACTGCACAGTCGAAAATTTTTTCCAGGAATTCCCGGCCCGACTCAGACAACTGGTAACATAAGATATCCCGGCCTTTGCTTCTGAGAGTTTTCTCCTCCATAAGGCCTTTTTCCATCAGTCCTTTTATACACATCAAGGTTTCTGATCCGGATGTAATATCTCTGCCCGACCATGAAGCATTTACACAGTAATAGTAATTTCTTTCCGCTTTGAATTTTCTGGTATTGGAAACCAGGTCGGCCCTTAATCCGATAGTGATCTTCATGACTTCAATTTCCTTTGCTGTAACTTTGACTTCCATAAAATTTCCTCCATAAGTTTTTTGATAGCGTATTCATTTTTATCTCCTTTCTTCATCATTTTGCTATCATCCTTAATATGTATTACGCCCGGATTTCCAAATGAAAAAAAGATAACAGCCACAGGAAATGACATATTAAAAGCAAAGAAAAAGCGTGGAGGGAAGTATGAAAATACATATTAATTTCGACATAAAAACTTCTGATGAAAGGAGATTAGATTCATGAAGAAACCTACAATTGTATTAAAGAGGAACGGAGAAGAAGCGGCATTTGACAGACAGAAGATTTATAATGCAGTCAGTGCTGCAAATAAAGAAGTTGACCCAATCCACCAGCTGAGCAGTTACCAGATGGACGCAGTTACTTCCATTGTGACAGAACAAATTGCAGAACTGCCGTATACGGTATCTGTAGAGGAAATCCAGGATATGGTGGAGATTGCCATCATGGAAATGCGTGGATATGAAGTTGCCCAGAAATATGTGCGTTACCGCCACAAACGGGAACTTGCCAGAAAATCCAATACTACGGATGACGGTATCCTTGCACTGATCAATCTTTCCAATGAAGAAATCAAACAAGAAAATTCCAATAAAAACCCTATCATTAACTCCACACAGAGGGATTATATGGCTGGAGAAGTCAGCAAAGACCTGACTAAAAGAGTCCTGCTGCCAGAAGATATCGTAAAAGCGCATGAAGAAGGTATTATCCATTTCCATGATTCGGATTATTTTGCCCAGAAAGAATATAACTGTTCTCTGGTTAACCTGGAAGATATGTTCCAGAACGGAACCGTAATCAGTGGAACAATGATCGAAACACCAAAAAGCTTTTTTACCGGCTGTAATGTGTCGACCCAAATTGTTTCCCAGGTAGCAAGCAACCAGTATGGAGGGCAGACCTTTACGCTTTCTCATCTGGCACCGCTTGTGGATGTATCCAGACAGAAAATCACAAAGAAAGTGAAAGAGGAACTAACTGCAAGCGGAGTTTTTGCGGATGAATCTCAGATTGCCATAATGGTAAATAAGCGCCTCCAAGAGGAAATTAAGAATGGAATCCAGACTATCCAGTACCAGTTGGTAACATTGATGACAACGAACGGACAGACCCCGTTTGTATCTGTTTTGATGTATCTGGATGAAGTACCAGAGGGACAGACACGCGAAGATCTTGCCATGATCATTGAAGAAATTTTAAAGCAGAGGATCCAGGGTGTGAAAAATGAAAAAGGGGTATGGGTCACACCGGCCTTCCCAAAGCTTCTGTATGTTTTGGATAAGGATAATATTACGGAAGATTCCAAATACTGGTATCTGACGGAACTGGCAGCTAAGTGTACTGCAAAACGAATGGTGCCGGATTATATTTCTGCCAAGGTGATGAGGGAACTGAAGCAGGGAGAAGTCTATCCATGCATGGGATGCCGCTCTTTTCTTACGGTGGAAGACTCCCAGCGTAACCCGGATGGAAGCCATAAATTTTATGGCCGTTTCAACCAGGGAGTAGTGACCATTAATCTTGTAGACGTGGCATGTTCTTCTAATGGCAATATGGAACAGTTCTGGAAGATTCTGGAAGAACGTCTGGAATTATGCCATCGGGCACTGCGCTGCCGCCACGAACGGCTTCTTCATACAAAATCTGATGTAGCACCAATCCTGTGGCAGCATGGGGCCATTGCAAGGCTGAAAAAGGGGGAAACGATTGATAAGCTGTTATATAATGGCTATTCTACAATTTCCCTTGGTTATGCCGGATTGTATGAGATGAGTGTCCGTATGACAGGCCATTCCCACACAGATCCACGGAGTAAGGATTTTGCCCTTGCAGTCATGCAGAAACTGAACGACAAATGCAAGGAGTGGAGAGCAGCAGAGAACATTGCGTATTCCGTATACGGTACATCAATGGAATCCACTACTTACAAATTTTCCAAATGCCTGAAAAAACGCTTTGGTGTTATTCCTGGAGTTACGGACAAGAATTATATTACCAACAGCTATCATGTCCACGTAACAGAAAAAATAGATGCTTTCAGTAAACTGAAGTTTGAAGCAGAATTTCAGAAGCTTTCTCCTGGCGGAGCAATCAGCTACGTGGAAGTCCCAAATCTGCAGAATAATATTCCTGCGGTCCTGTCTGTGATGAAATTTATTTATGAAAACATCATGTATGCGGAACTGAATACCAAGAGTGACTATTGTGAGAACTGCGGATATGATGGGGAGATTAAAATCGTAAAGGATGATTCTGGAAAACTGGTATGGGAGTGCCCAAACTGCGGAAACAGGAACCAGAGTAAAATGTCTGTAGCCCGCAGAACCTGCGGCTACATTGGCACACAGTTCTGGAATCAGGGACGTACCCAGGAAATCAAGGACAGGGTCATGCATATGTCGTGCGGAACTGTTGATTGAAAAGCACAAACCCCGAAAACTCCCGAAAAAATTTTTTTCGCCGTAACTCTCGAAAAAATTTTTGAGGAAAAATGACATTTTCTAGAATAAATAACATGAAGGAGTGGAATTTTCTGCTCCTTTTTTTTAACGGGAAAATAACATCTTGACTGGAACTGAAGAGATATACCTTACCGAAAAATTTTCAGCTCTGTTTACGAATGTCGAGCGGGAATTTCCCGGCTTCAGCCGTGGAGAGGATGTCAACAGACACACAACCTAATGGACGACATGGATACACTTACCGGCAATGAAGCAGCCTTCTGGCTGCTTTTTTCTTTACGCTTTCCCAAGAATACATATTAACCATGACAATAAAATTTTGAGAACAGGAGAATAAATCAAAATATTGTCAAAATTTGCAGAACTATATTTCAAACCTAAGGAGGAGCTTTATGACCAAAGAAGAACTGCAGCGAAAATTAGAAACCGGCTGTTTTACTCTCATGGATATCCTTTCAGAAATTAACGGAGAAGACTGCTTAATTTATAAGGAAAACTGGGAAATTTCTGATCATATCATTTACATCCCGGATTATTTCCTAAATGAGATCTGTTATAGCAGGAGACCTGATCCTGAAGAACTCCGGAATATAATCCGAAACTGCTATACCGGAAAGGATTTTCTGGATATCTGCAAAGGGGATGAAAAAAAAGCAGAAAATTTGTTTTCTATCTGCCGGTGGCAGCATCCGAACATACAGGATTTGTATGACCTTACTTATGAGGAGGATAAAGCATGAGAACAATTACGCAATATCAGTGCGAAAAATGCAGGAAAATTTATCCTACATCCCATGAAGCCTTTTTGTGTGAATCAGAGCATTATGGGATTTCGGTAGAAGAATACGGACAATGGCTCGCACTCAAAAAATTAGCAGAAAAAACCGGGAAAATCGTCAGTATTTCTAAAAACGAAAAAACAGAAGCTGATTTTGATAATTCCATCCACAGACTTCTGGAATTCGAAAAAAAACATCACCTGGAGGATAAAAATGGCACTTTTTAGTAAAGAACAAATATCTGTCCTTCATAATACGAGGCAGTATTTTGTTAAAAATCTTTTGAAAAACATTGGGCCTACTGAAGTTATTGAGCATCATTCCAGCAGGGTAAAAGACAATGACAGTATTGCAAACAAATTGTGGGGAAAACAGCTTAATGCTACGGTAGACAATGCACTGAATTACCTTACCGATATCATCGGTGTCCGGATTGTCGTCCATTTTATTGGCGATGTCTATGATATTGCTTCGAAAATCCGTTCGCAGTATGGAATCCTGGAGGAAATAGATTACATCACAAACCCAAAGGATAACGGTTACCGAAGCTTACATATGATTGTAAATGCACCCGTGCAGACAAAAGATGGATGCAATGGGAGGGTGATTCCTGTTGAAATCCAGATCCGTACCGTTGCCATGGACTGCTGGGCCAGTCTGGAGCATCAGATGTTTTACAAAAAAGAAGAGTGTGAACGGATGGAACTGGCAAGGAAAGAACTTCTTCACTGTGCTGAAACATTGTTTTCTACGGACATGAAAATGGAGGCTATCCAATCGATTATCCAGAAGACAGAAAAATAACAAGGAGGCGCTGAATTTGGATAACAAAACATATTTTGGCATGCCTGTTTCTAATATGGCTATCCTTTCGGGCATTGTCGAACGGAATCCTTTTTACAAGGAAACCTATGAAAAAGGAAAACGGCGTCAGTATGCTACTTTTCTCTTAAAAATACCGAAGATTTATAGAGATGGAGAATTTGACTCCATCCGTATAAGGGCCTATGACATGAATGCTGTTTATGTGAACGAAAATATTTTTGAAAAGATGGAAGTGGAAATCCAGGGATACCTTCACAATTATACCTACCTCACGGATGAAGGGATAAAGGTATGGGCTTTATGCGTTGTGGCAGACGATCTTGTTGTTACAAACGCTGAACGCCCACAGGTAATGGATGGTGAACGTTATATCCCTATCGTGTTTCCGGAATGGATGGAAAAGGAAATGAATGAGATTTTCAAGTAATTCCATATTTTTCTTATAAGAACAGGCTACATTTTGGTATCCCATACATATTACGTTCGGATTGTTGTAAGCAATTTTTTGAAAGGACGGAAGGAGAATCTATATGAAGAAGATTATAAAAAAGGGCGTTGTAGTGTTTTTGGTTTTTATCTGGGCATTAAGTGGATGTTTAATTGACAGCCAGAACTGGATATTATTCTTTTCCATAAACATGATCAGCATAGGACTATTATTCTTTATTGCGTTTTTAGATGGCTATGTGTACTAGCTTTTACATGACAATATTTTTAGAAAGGACTGTCAAACGACAGCCCTTTTTCTTTTACTCATTTTTTTCTGCATCAAGATCTTCTTCAGAATCCACGGTTTCTTCCGATTCTGCTTCAGTCTCGTTTTCTGACGTTCCTTCTTCTGCTTTGCCTTCCGGTTCAGAATCTGCTTTCATTTCAACAAAAACTGTTTCCAAATGGCAGTATTTGGAATCACCAAGCCCAAGAATCATCACAAAAATAGTATTCAGAAGCACCAGTCCAACTGTAAACCAAGGACCATGTCCAAAGCATACGGACAGGTGGTTCATCAGGCGGACACTCCACACCAGCATGGCAATCCCAAACAATAGAGCAATGACGCCGAAAATGCCACTGACGCCGGCAGCAAGCCCCATGAATATATAGTATGCAAGCAGTATTGCCACATAAATCCAGAACTGTTTAGTTTCCCATACCATATCAAACAATACATAAATGTTGTAGATTGGAATCAGGCATTTCCACCCAGGTCTTCCTGCTTTTGTATAAATTTTCCAGTTTGCAACAATGGAAAGCACTGCAAGCACAACACCAATCAGGCAGACCACTCCAAGATACGCTCCCAGAAAAGAAAACAAAAACATTTCATCAGATGAATACATATAATTTTCCTCCTTTCCCTGCTTAACGCAGAATTTCGATATTAATATGTCATTTCATTTTAATTTCATCAAAAAAAGTTTCCTATAAAAATCAGCCATCTGGAAAAATAAATGACATATTAAGAAAAAAGGACAAGAGTGATATTATATGACAGAGAAAGAGACAGAACAGGATTATATAGTTTATACCGATGGCGGCTGTGCTGTAAACCCAACCGGGCCTGGCGGAATAGCAGTTGTGATTATTGATACAAATACAGGAGAAATTACGGAAATTTCCAAAGGATATAACTGTACAACGAATAACCGCATGGAAATTATGGCAGTTATTACAGCTGCAGAGTTCATAAAAGAAGGCACAGTTTCCCTGTATTCAGATTCCCAGTATGTCCTGAATACCCTATCTGGAAAATTTCGAAAAAAACAGAACCAGGATCTTTGGAAAAAGCTGGACGACGTAAGCAGAAATATCCAGTTCGATCTCCACTGGATCAAAGGGCATAGCGGAGACCACTATAACGAACAATGCGACAGGATGTGTCAGGAAGCTATGTATGACCTGGAACACATGGAAGAAGATGCTGGATATATAGAAATCAGGCGTTCCAGAAAAGAGTTCATGGAAAATGTATCTAACCAGGCTGCAAAGCCGGAAAATTCCATGCATAAACAAATCGAACTTCCGGAAAAATTCAATTTGGAACAAATCCATCTGATGCCTGCAAAAGAATACGCAAAATTGTATCAGACAAGCGAAACCTGTGCGAAAAAATTATTCGAATTCAAAATGTATGGATCAACCACGTTCCAGGCATATATGGGACTAAAATCCGGAAATGATTCCTGGTCAAGAAAGAAAAAAGAGGCACTCCTCGAAGGGCTTCCAGATCCGGATGAGATATGGCAGATTGTGACTTCCTATATACCAGAAGAATCTGATGCTTTCGTATGCCTGCGCTGGTATCGCAGGAGGCTTCCATTGTACCATGCGATTCGGAAAACACTTGTTGCTATTGAGATACGAAACAATTGTTACAAAAGTTAGGAGGAAATCATCATATGCTTGCTTCTCAGATACCAAATAACCAGCTTAACCCTTTCCAGATGCGTCCATCCCAGATCAGAGCGCACCTGGATGAATATGTGATCGGACAGGAAAATGCAAAAATAGCTTTATCTGTTGCTGTTTATAACCACTATAAAAGAATCAGCCAAGTGCAATGGACTGAAAACAGTGGAATTGAAATACAAAAGTCAAACATTCTTATGGTAGGTCCTACCGGAAGCGGAAAAACATACCTGGTACAGACCCTCGCCAAAGTCCTGGGAGTTCCGTTTGCCATGGCTGACGCAACCTCCCTTACAGAAGCCGGTTATGTCGGTAAAGATGTGGAAGACATTCTTTCCAGACTGCTTGAAAACGCAAACCGGAATGTTGCCAAAGCCGAGCAGGGAATTGTTTATATTGATGAAATTGATAAACTTGCCAAGAAAAGTGCCTCTTCGAATTCTACAAAAGAAAGGGATATTGCCGGAGAGGGCGTACAGCAGGCCCTGCTTAAAATACTGGAAGGATCAGTGATTGAAGTTCCTGTCCGTTCCTCCATATCAGCAGCACAGCCTGGCGTAAGATCTATGGCCAAAATTGATACCACCAATATTTTGTTTATCTGCGGAGGAGCGTTTGAAGGATTGACTGAAGATACTATTCCAAAATCAGAAAAGAGTAATATCGGATTTATAAAAGAACCAGTTGAAATCCCAAAAACTCTTAAAATAGAGCCATCTGACATTATAAAATATGGATTTATGCCTGAATTTGTCGGAAGGCTTCCTGTCATTACAAAACTTGAGCCACTTGACAAAAAAACTATGATCCGCATTCTGACAGAACCTAAAAACGCTATTATCAAACAGTATCAGCAGCTTCTTGCCATGGACGGCATCCGACTGAAATTTGACCAAGGAGCACTTGACTATATTGCGGAAAAAGCATTAAAAAACGGCAGCGGTGCCAGAGGACTCCGTTCCATTATTGAATCTTTCATGACCAAAATCATGTATGATGCACCGGATATGTACTGGACAGAGTGCTTACAAATCATGGAAAGCACTGTGGAAACCGGTGTCCCAATGGTTTTGCAAAAAAATATTCCTGAAGACCTGTCAGAGTATTCCTGATTTTTTTGCTATTTTAAAAAAAATCTTACATATTAAGTACGGGAGTTGCCCATAAGCTCTTTTTAATCCTAAAGTCGGAAGTCCGCTGGCTGTTTCAGCCGGCGGATATTTCGTTTAATCGTTTTTCATCTTGTCTTTAGCTGGAAAATGTGGCATAGTATTAAGAATGAGCACTTTTTAGAAGAGGAGGGTATTTTTCTATGATATTGATTGCTGCTGTAGATGACCGGATGGGTATGAGCTTTAACCACCGCAGAGTCAGCCAGGATAAAGCAGTAACAGAAAAAATAATGGATCTTACAGACGGTAAAGTTTTATGGATGAATCCTTATTCTTCCAAACTATTTGGGCTGGAACATCCACAAATTAATATTGATGAGGATTTTTTTAGGGAGGCTGCAATGGGAGAGTATTGCTTCACAGAAACAGTGGATCCGGTAGAATCCGAGAAGTGGACAGAACAAATCATCCTGTTCCGATGGAACCGAAAATATCCTGCTGATACACATTTTTCCATTGACCTGAATCAGTGGGAAATGGTTTCGTCTGAAGATTTTCCCGGAACATCCCATGACAAAATAACAATGGAGGTATACACCCATGCAGATTAACTTAAAAAAATTTGCAGCACCAGTTCTTCTGGCTTTCAGTATGGTTTTCACCAGCTGCGGGCCTGTACAGGCAGATTCTGTCAGCCTTTCTGATATTCCAGAATATAGTGGAGACGCCTATGTCACTTTGAACGATAACGTGCCAGACTTCCCGGAATCTGATTTCACTTCGGAATCCTTCGAAACATATTGCGATCTTGATTCCCTTGGCAGGTGTAGTACTGCTTATGCAAATATCGGACAGGACCTGATGCCTACAGAAAAACGAGGCTCCATCGGGCAGGTAAAACCGAGTGGATGGCACACGGTTAAATATGACAACGTAGATGGAAAATATCTTTATAACCGCTGCCACCTGATCGGATACCAGCTGACCGCTGAAAATGCAAATGAAAAGAATCTGATTACCGGAACCAGATACCTGAATACGGAGGGCATGCTTCCTTTCGAAAACATGGTTGCTGACTACATCAAAGAAACAGACAACCATGTATTATACCGTGTCACACCAATTTTCGACGGAAACAACCTGGTGGCATCCGGCGTACAGATGGAAGCAAAATCAGTGGAAGATGAAGGCGAAGGTATTCTATTCAATGTTTTCTGCTATAACGTGCAGCCTGGTATTTCCATAGATTATGCAACAGGTGACAGCTGGCTCGCCAGTGAAGCCACTTCCGGCGAAGCGTCAGAAAGTGCTGCGGAATATATTCTTAATACTAATTCCAAAAAATTCCATAAGCCATCCTGTTCCAGTATATCCCAGATCAGCGATGAAAATAAACAGGACTATCAGGGATCAAGAGAAGACCTGGTTGCACAGGGATATGAACCATGCAAAAAATGCAATCCGTAAAAAGTAAAACCGTCTGTTCATGAGCAGGCGGTTTTATTGTTGCCATATTCAGATATTTATTATGCCGTTATTGGCATAATTAGTTTGTTATATGCCACTTATGACATTTTCTCATCTCTGATACATTCTGTTCTGCAGGCTTTCAGCCTGTTGTCTCTGCATCTGTCGCATCATTTCTTCCTGCTGCCTCTGCATCTGTAACTGCTGCTGAAGCATCTGTTCTCTCTGCAGTTCCTGCTGCCGGAGCATATCCTGCTGCATGAAAAAATCATCCATACTGATCCCTCCTCTTTTTCTTTAATATGTCGTTTTCCTCCTGCCAAAAGAAAATTTCTTATTTTCTACAAAAAAAGACATATTAGAAAGAAAAAGGAGTGAACAAAAATGAAAAGAACTATTCAGAAACTATCCATTTTTCTAACGGTATTCTGCCTGTTGTTTTCAGCAGTACCGGCACAGGCGGCATCTCCCGCGATCAGTAAAAAAGCAGTTACCATAACGGTAGGAAAATCTGCCACCCTGAAAGTGAACAATGCCAAAGGAAAGATTACATGGAAGTCATCGAACCCCAAAGTTGCAGCAGTCAGTAAATCCGGCAAAGTTACCGGTAAAAAGGCCGGTACCGCAAAAATAACCGCCAATGTCGGCAAGAAAAATTATACCTGTAAAGTCACTGTAAAGAAAGCTATAAAGATTTCAAAAATCCAGTTAAACAAATCCAAACTGACATTAAATACAGGAACTACGTATAAAATAAAAGTGTCTGTTTCTCCATCAAAAGCCACTGACAAAACAGTTGTTTGGAAAAGCAGCAGCCAGAGCATTGCATCCGTTGACAGCAAAGGCCTTATAACAGCAAAAAAAGCCGGTACTGCTATCATTACAGCAAAAGCAAAAGATGGCAGTGAAAAGAAGGCAACCTGTAAAGTTACGGTTAAAAAAGCGAAGGAACCCAAGACAAACAGAGTAAAAAAGCTGACACTTCATTCCAAGAAAAGTGTAAACATAAATGGAACGCTTCAGTTAAGCGTTGACATACAGCCGGATGGATTAAAGAAAACATTTACCTGGAAATCCAGTAATCCGAAAATCGCAACTGTATCCAGCAAAGGACTTGTAAAAGGTGTTTCATCCGGAACCGTTAAAATCACTGCTACCACAAATGACAAATGGAAAGATTCCATTTCTGCATATATTACAGTCGCTAAGCCGCAGGAAACTCCAATCCCGGCACCTGGTCCAGAACCATCACCAAAACCGGAACCTGTTCCACAGAAAACAGTATCCAGAATTGAAGCAGTATGCTCTCTAAAAACAGCAGGATCTGTAAAAGATGTAAACAGTTCTAACTTAAAGGTCTACGAAATCTTTTCAGATGGTTCTAAAAGTGAGCTGAAAAGCTATTCAGTAAAGGGGCAGTATGACAAGGATACCGTTTCCTATAAGTTTACCGTAACTACCACGGATGGAAAGTTCCAGGATACCTTTTCTGTAAAGGCAGATGCGGTAGTTTCCGAAATTATACTGGTAGACCTTGATGTTTCCTGCAGTATTAAAGAAGCAGAACCGGGATATCAATTCAAAACATCAGATTTTACTGTAAAAGGCATTTATTCAAATGGTTCCAGAAACAACATCGGGTTTAAAGTAGATATTTCCTACACAGACGGTTTTTACCGGGCTATAATCACTTCGGGAAATATTACCAAAACACTTTCTATCCCAGTAAAAAAAGCTTCCCAGCCAACTGTAACGAGCCTGTCGTATTCCCTTAACCCGTCTTATATATATGTTGGTGCAAACCTGTCTGCAGGACAGCTGAAAGTCACTGCTAAATATTCCGACGGATCACAGAAAGAAGTAAGAGACTATACAACAACGTTTACCCCTCAGTCCTCTGCCGGAATCTATTCTTTTGATGTTATCTGGAAAGATATAAGAAAAACACTTTCTATCACAGTCAAAGAAAAAGAAGTTCCAAAGCCTACGCTGACAGGCCTGGACGCAAAATTTAACCGCAGTTATATTTATTCAGATGAAACCCCGTCAGCTTCAGATATTGTTCTGACTGGTACCTACAGCGATGGAAGCAGCAGGCCTATTACAGATTATACTTATGATTTTTCCCCTGCAGCCGGGCATTTACAGAAAGCAACATTGACGATTCATTGCGCAGGAAAAGATATGTCTATCCGTATCACATCCATTGTAAAAACCGAGCCCAAATCTGTGGAATTCAAGTTTGTAAATTCCCCAATAGGTACCGGAGAAAGTATTAACCGGAACAACATAACTCTGACCGTTACGGATTATGCAGGCAACGTAACAACCCCGACGGATTTTACCATTGATTATTCCCCGAAGACAGAGCCTGGAACATATCCTTTTTCTGTTTCTTACAAAGGATTCTCAGAATCATTCAAAGTTACCGTAATCCAAAAGAACTGATCAGCTATAAGGAGGAAGTGCCCATTTGGTACTTCCTTTTTCTTATAGCAAACATCCCAATTTCAAAAAATCCTACATATTAAAAATGTAGGAGGCCAAAAAATGCCAGCAAAAAAAATTCCTACATATTAAATACACGAAGAAGGTGGTTGCTGCCAGTTTCCCTACATTCTTCAAAAATCATATTTCACAGGAGGAGCTTATATGTTCAAATCTATCAGAACTGCGTTCCACATTAAGGAACTACGAAAAAAACTGTTATTTACCATGCTAATGGTCCTGCTGGTCCGAATTGGATCCCAGCTGCCCGTTCCGGGAATAGACGCCACTTATTTCAAAAAATGGTTTTCCCAGAATACATCCGATGCCTTTAATATTTTTTCAGCTTTTACAGGAGGCTCTTTCGAGAATTTCTCTGTATTTGCGCTTGGAATCACCCCATACATCACTGCATCCATCATCATCCAGCTTCTTACCATTGTCATTCCGGCGTTGGAGCAGTATCAGAAAGATGGGGATTACGGAAGAAAGAAGATAGAATGGATTAACCGCTGGACTGCAGTCGGGTTATCATTCGTAGAAAGTGTCTGCATGTCATATGGTTTTGGAAAATCCGGTCTTATCCCAAATATGTCGATCTTAAGAGGCATCATCATTGTTATCTGCCTTACCGGAGGAAGCGGACTTATGATTTTCATGGGCGAGATGATCAAAAAACACGGTATTGGAAATGGTATTTCCATTATTTTGGCAGTGAATATCTTATCCAGGATTCCAAACAGCATGGCTGCACTCTTTGAAACATTTGTACTCAATAAAACCCTCGCAAAAGGATGTTTAGCAGCATGTATCATTATTGCAGTCATTATAGGTACTATCGTACTTGTGGTAATTTTAAATGACGGACACCGTGATATACCCGTACAATACTCCCAGAAAATGAACGGTAGGAAGCTTACCGGCGGCCAGGCATCTAAAATTCCAATCAAAGTAAATGTAGCAAATGTCATGCCGGTAATTTTCGCTTCTTCCTTATTATCCATTCCACAGATGATTGCTTCTTTTACAGGAAAAGGGTACGGAAGCGGGATCAGTAAGATCATACTGGAATGCGTAAACCAGAACAACTGGTTTAATCCATCCAAGCCTTTCTGTTCCATCGGGCTGGTATTTTATATTATCATGATTTACTTTTTTGCTTATTTTTACACTTCCATTTCTTTCAATCCTATGGAAGTGGCTGCCAACCTAAAAAAGAGTGGGGGATGCATACCCGGACTCAGGCCAGGAAAGCCAACCGAGGAATACCTTGCAAAAGTAATCAGCCATATGGTCGTAATCGGGGCAACAGCTCTTATGGTTATTGTATTTATCCCGACTATTTTTAACGGGCTGTTTGGGGCAAATGTATCCTTTGGCGGAACATCCATTATTATTATCGTCGGTGTAGCTCTTGAAACACTGGAACAGATCGAGTCCCAGATGCAGGTACGGAAACACGAAGGATTTTTAACCGGAAGGAGAGGATTTTAATGAGAGAATTTTTTAAAGGCGTAAAAACAGACTGGAATAAAATTATCTGGTCTGATAAGAAAACACTTATCCGTGAAACAGCGGCAGTTGTAGCGTTCAGTATTGTCCTTGGCATCGCAATAGTCGGAATCGATACAGTTACACAATATGGCGTCAATTTTATTACCGGTCTTATCAAATGAAAGGAGAAAGTATGTTCTTACTTAATGAAGGTGAAGTAAAAGTTTTCCGAGTCTTAATCAAGCATGTAGAAGAAAAGAAGGGAAGCAGAAATGTTTACAGCAATGTTGTTTTCACCGATGGAGAAGCGGAAATGGCAGCCAATATCTGGGTATCCGCAACCGAATTCCCATACGAAGGCAAAGTTGTTGACCTTACCTTAACCATGAAAAATGGCTATATTAACATCAAAGGAGCAGTCATTGCTCCCGATGGCGACCCGGCAGAGTATGTGCGGCATGCCCCTATTGATCCGGATCAGGGTATGAACATGATTTACCGCTGTATCTCAGGAATGAATAATCCGGATCTGAAATCCATAACGGAATACCTGATCCGGCAAAATGAACCTGATTTCCGTAAATGGACTGCTGCCAAGTCTGTCCATCATAATTATCTGAACGGGCTGCTTTATCATATCTGCCGGATTATTGCCAATATCAAAACGCTTTCCTCTGTGTATGCGTTAAATTACGATCTCTTAATGTCAGCAGCGATCCTTCATGATATCGGAAAACTGCGGGAGCTGCAGATGGACAATCTTGGCAACGCGGAATACACAATAGAAGGCAATCTATATGGACATTTATATCTTGGTGCTGTTATGATCAGAGAAGCGTGCAGTGCATGTGGAATTGATGAGAATTCCAAAACAATTCAGTTACTTATCCATATGATTCTTTCACATCATGGAAAAATGGAATATGGCGCAGTGAAAACGCCAGCTACCAGGGAAGCATATGTGCTTCATATCCTGGATGACCTGGACAGCAAACTCTGGATCTACGAAGATACCATGAAAAACACGGAACCTGGTACTTTCTCACAGCCAAACCGCTGGCTTGATGGGGCAGTAGTATATAATACAGATGCTAATCTGAATATGCATTAATGGTATATTCTTTATCCAACAGGCAGGATATCTGTCATCAGGGATCTTGCCTGTTTTTTTATGATATCAGTTATTTCGAGAAATAAATCATTAACCCTATAACTGCCAGACTAATCAACTCATGAATTTTATTAAAGCACAATAAAATCCACTGGTCTCCTCTAAAGCCCCCCCCTTTTTAAATATACTGACATTGAAAAAAGCTGTATTTCTGCTATAATTTTATATACAATAAGTGATTTCAGAAGGAGGCTATCTTATATGAATACAGAAGAATTCTGCAAGTATTACCATGCTTTTATTATAGAAAGAGCAATATCAGTAAAAAAAACAGATGTTCCAAAAGAATCAAATAATACAATCCAGAATGCAATCATCAGTCGCAATGAATGTATGAATCCAGAAGATTTTCAGAAAAAGGTTCTATACAGTTGTTGGAATATACCGCAAAGATGGGCAGAAGCTGTGAATCACTTAATAGACAATGATCTTAATGCACCCGGAAAAACAATTAAAAAGGGAATTATCTCTGATATTTTTTCAATTACAGACCTTCGTGAAAGAGAAGCATTTGTAAATCACGAATTTGGAGAAGATTCGATTTCTAATGATGAAGATCGAACAATATATGAAAGATATTTTCAAAACAAAACATTGGAAAATTTTAACCTTTCAAGACAAGCTTTGGGCGATATGGCAGTTAAATGTTATGGTGGCGGCAGATTTACCCGTAATGTAATTGACCAATGGATTAATAAAGGGTCCGTTCCTCTGGATAGAATCAAAGTTATAAAACTGGCTTTCTGGGCAAAATGCACACTTGAAGAGACAAATAAACTTCTTGAGTGTGCAGGCATGCATAAGCTGTATTTGAAAGGTACTGGAATCAGTGCTACTTTGCAGAATTCACTGCAAGATATTGTTTACATTTTCATGCTGAAAAACAAATGTTATTCGTTTGCAACAGCTCAGGAACTCATTGATCAATTAGACTATCATCTGTTGAAAACTGCACAGGTAGAAGAAAGTAAAGAAGAAAAAAACGATATATCAACTAAAAATCTGCTTAATGAGCTTAATAATCTAAGTCTCAATCAAGCCAGGTTTATTGAATATTTTAAAAAGTATCTTCCTTATTTTTTTTCTTCTTACAATACACTATATGGAAATCTTGCAAAGGAATTTACCGATAAATATTACATTTGCAAAAACAACCAGATGGATGATTCCCAAAATTCTATTCGTATATTGACAAGCAGTATCCTGAGAATTTCCATAGAAGACGGCGGAACAAATCTGTCCACTGATGGGAATAAAATTATAGTAGTCAACAATGGTAAGTGGAAAAATAGTTTGATTAATTTATTATATGCATCATTCGGAATTAAAAAAGATCAAAAAAAGCAGAAAAAAAAGCGGGAAAAACTAAAAGAACAAGGCAAAGAACCTGAACCAATTGAAAAGAATATGGAGCGTATCTTTGATCGTAATGACATCATTACCATGGGACTTATATTAAACAGCAGTAAAGAACAAATCAACAATTTCCTTAATCTGGCCCAGGAGCCTCCTTTGTATGCGAGAAATTTTATTGAGAATATCGTCATGATAGCATCTGACAATACAACGGATTATGTCTGCGAAGTGGCAGTCCAAAACCTTATTGATCGATTTACAAGTGTTTACAGCGATTGTTATGAAATCACAAGACAGGAATTTGCCGATGCGTTATTTGCCTTTCAGCGGTTTTCCCATTTTCCTTCTAAATACGAAAATGAATATAAAGATTTAGCCGATACCATTACTGCTATGAAATCTCTACAGAAATATGGCTGGATCAAGTCTGTTTTTGTAGTTTCTGAAATATACCCTGTAAAAAGTTTTGACCTCCTTTGTCTTAAAACTTTAACAGAAGCAGATAAAGAAAAATTAAAAAAGACACTTGCCCGCATAGACAAACCAGTCAGAAAATCCAGACCAAATCCTGAATCAAATGCATGTCAAAATCTATTTGTAATCAAAGTGAATTTCAGGTATGTGATAAAAAATCAACGACGCAAAACTAAGAAACCCCTTGAACCTGCTGAAATAACCATTTATTTAAAGAAACTCCAGATTGTACGCCCAATGTCATTCCGTTATTCCAAAGAGTTACTTTCTCTGTATCCGGAAAATGTAATGTTTGATTTTCTGGTAAGGAAAACATCTTTTTATTTAAAAGATAACGATTTCAGAAAATATTTAATATAATTTTAGAGAAGTATCATATTTTTTAAAAGGAGAAACTAATTTATGAGTTATCTTTGCATTTTTGATGGAGATTTTACTTATTATAATGAGTCTGACTATTTCAAAGAAGGAGAATCGTATATCCTTGAAAAGAAAGACCTGGAATATGAAACAACTATATCTTTATGTTTAGATCCAACGCACCAGAATATCAGTATAAAGCAAAGACGGATCTCGTCCCTTTATCAAAATTTGTATTATACAGAATTTTTTAATGAACTTCCAACCCAGTTTAATAACCACAGCATCTCAAATGAAACTTTTCCTATTTCCATGAATGGAAACTTACTCAATGTGTTTTCCTTTATGCGGAAAGATCCATATAATTCGGAGAAGATTTTTCCAGTAGCATTTATGTTTTTATCTGCCCGTGATGATAACTGGGATTTTTATTCTATGGAATATGAGACCATTAAAGTCGGCGGAAGTTATATGGAGTGCGACATCTATCTGAATGATGTGCCGTATGATTTCCTTACCTTCAGTTATAATCCAGGGCACGAAAAGTTCCAACTGGATGTTTCTGAAGAAGCCAGGAACAATTTCTTCCTCATCAATGATGACAACACCATGGAACCTCTTGAAAATGAATTATTACTGGAAGAATCTAAGACATACCGTTTTATTTATAACGACAAATATACATTTATAGTAGGAGGATCATTTATCCTATATGCCAGATTATAAACTTTTTTTTTCTGCTGCTGGTGAAACACGCAAAGGGATTAACCATGAAAATAATGAGGACAATTTTCTAATTGGGTCTCATTATAAAAAAGAATGCGATGCAGACAGAGATTCTTTTTCCTTTACAGCTACCAACCGTTGCCGGTATAGTCTGTTTGCAGTGTTTGACGGGATGGGCGGCGGTCCTTATGGAGAATATGCATCCTTATATGCAGCAGAAGAGTTCTACAATGTACATATGAAACTAAATGACAAACTTTCCCCGGAACGGGTATCCTGCATGATCTTGGACGCTTTCCAAACAGCCAATAACAGAATCGTCCGGAGCCCATATATGATTCTTGGCACAACAGCAGCAGTCTGCGTGCTGGATCGCGAAAAAGAATCGGTAAAATTTTTTTGGTCCGGTGATTCCAGAGGTTATTTGTACCGGGATAAAATTCTTTTCCAAATGACAGAAGACCAGTCTAAAGCTGCTTTATCGGTCAAAAATGGATTATATTCCAAAGACGACCCACGCTATAGGTCCGACATTAACAAATTAACGGCTTTCATTGGAATGGATGCATATGGCTATGAGTTTCATCCCTTGGAAACTGCATGGGTCTCGTTGAAAGCGAATGATATGATTTTTTTGATGACCGATGGGATTTCTTCCGTATGCAGCAACCCTAATATACGATCTGCTGTACAAAAAAATATAGAACCATTTGCGGTTGGTTCACTGCTCTGTACTGCCAGTGCATCTAATTCGCTGGATGACCTTTCAGTGGTACAAATCAAAATATATTCGGAAAAACATGAGGAAGAATGATATGGGAGTGTTTGAAAATAAAAACTACAATTATTCTTTGACAGAAATAAAAGATGAAAACGAAAGAGAAGCAATCCGAAAAGCAAAAATGGAAGCTGTGAAAGAATTTTTCAAAGCTGATACCATTACAGAACTCGGAACCGGATCTGGTGGCAGGACAATCGTTTATCAGGCAAACCATTATGCGGTAAAACTGATTTGTGGTGTCACCCAAAAATGTAACGGCGAAAATCTGAAAAGTAAAATGACTGAATTAGATAACTTAATTGCAGAAAACCTTAATATTAACAAAAATTTTTGTCGTGAAATGATAAACATGACCAAATTAAGCAGCATAACTGACAATGCTGCAGGGAAACTTAATATAATCCCCTTTACCGGAACTTCTACACGTCTTTCATGGAAATGTGATAGCTTTAATAGAATTGGAGTGGACTATGCGATTCAAATGCCATTGGCAAAATGTTTGACCGATGAAATGGATACCTATAAATTCCAGAAACAGGATATCAGAAAAGAAAATCCAGAAAATCTTATCAAAATCCTTACTGTCGGTATTGATCTCTGTGATGCCCTTATTGTAATGCACCAAAACAAACTCATTCATCAGGATATCAAGCCGCAAAATATTTTTCTGTACCATGATAATTACTGCCTTGGGGACTTCAGTATTGTTAGAGAAGAGGACAACCCTCAATTTTTCCAGGAAGGTACCAGAAATTACTGGACTCCAGAACAGGCAAATGGAACGTTAGTTGACCATCGATGCGATATTTATTCATTGGGTCTGGTACTTTATGAACTGGCAGACACAGTTCCGATTCACAAATATTATGAGCAAAGAATAGATGGTAAAAAACTTCCTGAACTTGAATCAGATGTTCCAGAAGGCTTGAAAAAAATTTTGTCAAATGCCTGTGAATATGAGCCTGATTTTCGTTACCAGACAGCAGAGGCAATGAAAAAAGATTTGTGCAGACTGAAGGAAGATCCAAGTTACACCCCTGGCTCAACCAGGGATAACTATTGTTCTCCCCGAAAAGCAGCGGTACAGCCAAGTGCACCACGAATGACATCAGGTATCAGTCAGTCATCCCGAAATATCATTCAGAGCGGAGCAATAAATTTTCGACGGAAACGACAAGCAAATAGATTTTTGCGTCCAGAAACTGCATGGAAAGCCGGAAAATTATGGTACGAAGAAAGCCAGAAGGCTGGAAGCAGATTTGCAGAACTGAAAATCGATGAGAAGATTATGCCATTATCTTCCCATTTTTCCCATGTGACAGATTTCCCGATCCGCGTTTCAGAAAGCACAGACGATGCCGCAAAACAAAAACCTTTGTCCGACATTCTGAAAGATGTGGAAAATTTTCACAATATGTACTTGATTGGGGAGGGTGGAATCGGAAAGACAACTGCTTTAAATTCTATTATGGAGCGTACCTACAAGAATAAAGCTTACCACGCAACAGAAAATGAAAAAAACGTAATACCTTTGTTTGTAGAACTCTCCAAAGCCCCAGCAGATTACTGCAATGCCTATCATGCTTCCCATTCGACTTTTATTCAGAGGTATCTATACATGCTGCTTGGCTCTGTTGATAAACAATCTCTTCTTTCTGAAAATGCCGAAGAAATGTCAAGGATCATGGGGAAAGACGATACTTCCATTATGGAAAGCGTTGGACAGCTTCTGAACACGGATGAAGACCATACGCAGTATCTCTTACTGCTGGACGGATTAAATGAGGTTTCTAAAAAGCAGCTTTCTACAAAAGAAAAAGATTTCCTTGGCACTCCATCAGAACTCATTGTAGAAGAAATAAAAGAGCTGCTGGAAAAACATAAGAATATTACAGTCATTATCACAAGCCGGGCGGATGAAACCTTGAGTGATCTGGATGATTCCTTTGAACGCCTTTATTTAACCGGTGTCAGC
>NZ_WQQB01000051.1:0-549 GCF_018785565.1 Blautia sp. MCC283
AGGCATTCTGGCTCACGTTGACGCAGGAAAGACAACATTAACGGAGAGTTTATTGTATACCAGTGGTGCAATTGCAGAACCAGGGAGCGTAGATAAAGGCACAACAAGGACAGATACAATGAATTTGGAGCGTCAAAGGGGAATCACTATCCAGACAGCAGTGACATCTTTTCAGTGGGAGGATGTAAAAGTCAACATTATAGATACGCCAGGCCATATGGATTTTTTGGCGGAAGTATACCGTTCTTTATCCGTATTAGACGGAGCAGTATTATTAGTTTCTGCAAAGGATGGCATACAGGCACAGACCCGTATACTGTTTCATGCACTACAGACAATGAAGATTCCGACAATTTTTTTCATCAATAAAATTGACCAAGAGGGGATTGATTTGCCAATGGTATATCAAGAAATGAAAGCAAAGCTTTCTTCGGAAATTATAGTGAAGCAAAAGGTTGGGCAGCATCCTCATATAAATGTAACGGACAATGACGATATGGAACAGTGGGATGCGGTAATTATGGGAAACGATGAACTATTAGAGAAATA
>NZ_WQQB01000052.1:0-621 GCF_018785565.1 Blautia sp. MCC283
AAGGCATCCGCCCTGTGCCCTTATTGCTTGACCTTTCGCTTCATCACCCTAGCGTAGGTGATGCGGTCTCTTGATTCTCGTGTTACTACAGTAAGTGCTTTCTTCTCACGAAGTTTACACTTACGTTCGTAACGTATGTGTTTGATTACTCTGTTTATAACAGATAAATCGATGTCTTCCTATCTTTGCGTTTGCATTAATTTCTTAATACTTTGCGTTTAAGGATATTTGATTAACTTAATCAAATTTCATGTATGCAGTTTTCAAGGTACAATGCTGACTGATGTTTTATCAGCCATCTGAAAGGAAAATAACTTTTTCTCTCAGATCACTGGTAAAACCAGCATCTATCTCATCAGGTTTCCCTGTCTTTCTTTTTTTGATCTGGCGCCCACCTGCTCTCCCACACCGTCTCCAGTGCAGTACCATCGGCCGATTGGGTCTTAACCGTCGTGTTCGGGATGGGAACGGGTGTGTCCCCCAACCGCATCGGCACCAGAAATCTTTCAGCTTGATAGCTAAACAGTAAAACACATTTCTTTTCTCTACTTTTTCCTTAGAAAGGAGGTGATCCAGCCGCACCTTCCGATACGGCTACCTTGTTACGACTTCACCCCAGTC
>NZ_WQQB01000053.1:0-212 GCF_018785565.1 Blautia sp. MCC283
AAAACAGTATATTGAAAACCAGAAAACATCGCAGAGACAAAAGGATAAGATGGGATAATGCAAAAAGGAATTAAATTTAGAATCTACCCGAACAGAGAACAGAAAAACTTCATCCATCAGACCCTGGGATGCTGCCGGTTCATCTACAACCGGGGACTTGCCATGCGTAAGGAAGGCTATGAAAATGGGGAAAAGATCGGCTATTCCCAGAC
>NZ_WQQB01000055.1:0-465 GCF_018785565.1 Blautia sp. MCC283
AACCATAGTATAATACAAATATGAACACAACATATAAATCAAACAACAATGTCGTCTATTCCTGTAAATACCATGTAGTATGGTGTCCAAAGTATAGACGAAAAGTATTAATTAACGGTGTGGACGTCCGGCTGAAGGAGCTGCTCACAGAGTATGCTGCAAATCTTTCTGTAGACATTCTGGAGATGGAGATCATGCCAGACCATGTTCATATGCTTTTGGAAGTAGATCCTCAGTTTGGCATCCACAAAGCTGTAAAGTCATTTAAAGGCTATACGTCCAGAATTTTAAGACAGGAATTTCCCTATCTTAAAACGAAAATGCCGACTCTCTGGACAAACAGCTATTTTGTATCGACGGTAGGCGGTGCTCCGCAGGAAACAGTAAAACAGTATATTGAAAACCAGAAAACATCGCAGAGACAAAAGGATAAGATGGGATAATGCAAAAAGGAATTAAATTTAG
>NZ_WQQB01000007.1:0-10013 GCF_018785565.1 Blautia sp. MCC283
CCCGGTCACGCCGCTGCTTCTGATGCTTCAGGGAAAGTGGAAAACACAGATTCTCTATGAGCTGTGCATCCATGATACGGTTTCCGCTGTTCTATATCGGTGCGAAGCTACAGAAGTCAATATTCCTTACCATTATGATGATGGCAACGTACATATGAACCATGTGATAAGATTGAAAAAGCTGGATCAGTACAACCCGTCTTTTCTCCCGTTTGAGAAGCTGAAAGCCTATGGGATTGGTGCGGTACGTGGGCCACGAAGAATGCCTCACAGTCTGATTTGCGAACTGGAAAGGAATCGGTATGAGTAGTGATATTTGGAATCCCTGGCATGGCTGCCGCAAATACAGTGAGGACTGCGACCACTGCTATATGCACTATCTGGACAATGAACGGGGCAAATCAGGCGGGGAAATTTATAAGGTCAAGACAAATTCCGGTTTGTCGCTCACAAGCAAAAGTATTGTACCACATCTTTACGAATTTTTCTACCACTTCGATTATACTCACGACTTAATGACTTCTTGAATACTTGCCGAAAAAGAAAAACTGCCATCGGTTTGACAGCAGTTCTTCTTCGGTTGGTATCCGTTAGGAATACACAATATCATTCAATACAATCTCATCGGCACAGGTTCGAATGTTATTCATCAATCCTATCCATCTCATCATATCCGTTGCTTTCAGTTCTTCCGTTACACCCTGCTTCTTTGCCATTTCCTTTATCAGATATTCCGCCATATCACGAGCCGAAGTATCAATTTCGGCAAGGTGTTCATATAACTTTCCGCTTGTCAGCAGATTAAAATATAGCACACGCTTATGTTCCCTCAAATATCGTTGCCGCAATCGACCATATTTTGAAAGGGGAGGACTTTTCTCTACTGTCAGGCAGGGATAATAGTAATCTCCGATGAGTTCGTATCGGATACCTGTTCTTTCGTCTGTAATAAATCTTTGCATAGTTCTTTCTCCTTTTGCTTCTTGTAGTAAAACTCCAAGGTTTTCTTATTGTGATTTACCTTTTTACATTCCTCGGAACAGAATTTCTGCTGACTGTGTGTAGGCCAGTAAGTACTGCCACACACAGCACATACACGCTGACGATAATAATGACTTCCTTTTTCCGCTTCTCTATCGGCTTTTGTCTTATCCTGCCTTGCCTGATAGCAGCAATCCTTTGAACAGAAAATCTGTCGGTTGCTTGTAGGGGTAAACTCTTTCCCACAATGAGGACATACCTTTGTTTTGACGATTTCGCCACCGTTTTCAGCAAGTTTTTTTGCCTTTCGCTTCTCTCGATAGGCTTTTTCACGCTGACGCTGTTTCTCCAATCGCTTCTTTTCTTCCTGTTCTTCCTGCTCTTTTATCTCGGCAAGTTCTTCCTCGGTGTAGGCAATATCGACCTGTCCGACATAATTGAAGTAAATATCAACCTTTTGTGTCTTTGCTTTTCCCACACCCTCGGCTTCATACACCACAATCTTGTCAATGAGTTCGGTAAACATCAAATCAGAAACTTCCGTAGGATTTTTGTACTTGCGTATCAGCGATATAAAATGCTGAATATCCATAGTGCTGTCTTTTTCTTCAGAAAGTTCCTTTTTCATCGTTTCCATTTTCGCTTCCAATTCAGCCTGTTCATCGTCATACTGCTTCATCAGTTGCTTGTATTGTCTTTCGGGTAGCAATCCCGATATAAGATTTTCATACAAGCCACGAATGAGCGTAGAGAGTTCGTCATAGCGTTTCTGACAGCGTTTCAACTCCGATTGATTGTGCTTCGGCTTTTCCTCTTGCTTATCTTTCCAAAGGGATTGCAGTTCCAAAGCAAAGGCTTTTTCATCATTCAGAACAAATCTTGAAAAGCGTTTAACTGCCGATAATATCAAGGCTTCAACATTATCAGCACTAATCGTATGGGAAGTACAGGAATTAACCCTGCTTGCATACCCGCCGCAACGGTAAGAATACTGAACAGAACCGTCTTTCTTGCTATAATGCGTTTGCAAAGTCATTCTCCTGCCACAGTCGGCACAGTACAGATAACCGCTTAATCGGTTGGTATGTGTACCTCTTGCCGCAGCTCTGTTCACTCGTTTCTTTCGCTTCTGAACGCTGTCCCAAAGTTCCTGCGATATGATAGGCTCGTGGGTGTTATAAAACACATACTGCTCATCTTCATCGGTAGTCTTTCTCTTATGCAATTTAAAATTGGTGCTGACCGACTTTCTCAAAACAGTATGTCCAAGATATTCCTGCCTGCTTAAAATCGTTCTAATGGCAGATATGCCCCAAATATAAGGGTCTGCAAACTTAATCCCGTTGTACTGTTCTGGGTGATATTCCTTTGCATATGCGGCAGGAATTAAAACCTTTTCTTCGGTCAGTATTTCCGCTATGGCTCGTGGACTTTTGCCCTCATTGGCAAGCAGAAAGATACGCTTTACCACCTCAGAAGCCACAGGGTCAACAACAAGCGTCTGCTTATCGCTCGGCAATCGGTTATATCCATAAGGGATTGAACCGCTACAACGCTTTCCGTCTTTCATTCGGGCATCAAATACAGCCTTGATTTTATTGCTCGTGTCTTTGGCATAAAATTCGTTCATAATATTCAAAAACGGAGCAAAATCATTATCCGAAGCATTGTTGCTGTCAATGCTGTTGTTGATTGCAAGAAAACGGACATCTTTCTGCGGAAACAGAATTTCCGTATAAAATCCGACTTGCAGATAGTTTCGCCCTAATCGGCTCATATCCTTAACAATCAATGTTCCGACATTGCCTGCTTCAACTTCTTTTATCAAAGACTGAAAGCCTGGGCGATTGAAATTTACACCCGAAAAACCATCGTCAGTAAAATGGCGGATGTTCTCAAAGCCATTTCTACGGGCATAATCTTCGAGGTATTTTTTCTGATTGGTAATGGAATTACTCTCGCCATTCAGGTCATCATCTCTTGATAATCTCTCATAAAGTGCTGTAATCTTTGAAGTCCTTGACATTCTCTTAACCTCCTTCCTTATGTATTTTCAATTTAGGACAGTTAATTTTATCGTCCTATTAAAGTATAGCCCTCCGGTGATAATTCGATTGCGGTTACTGTCTCCCCGAACGTTGCCGCCCAGGAATCAAAGTGTCCCATACCCATACGCATGAGTGTGTCATACTGGAGATAACGCATGATAGTGTAAAGCTCCGTCATACTGTTCGATACGGGAGTACCTGTAGCAAAGGTGATCCCTCTGCCGCCGGTCAGTTCATCCATGTACCGACATTTCATAAACATATCCGAACTTTTCTGTGCATCCGTCTGTGAGATACCCGCCACATTCCGCATTTTTGTATACAAAAAAAGGTTCTTAAAACTATGACTTTCATCCACAAACAGCCGGTCTACGCCCAACTGCTCAAAAGTTACTACATCATCCTTTCTGGTCTGGTCATTGAGTTTCTTCATCCTCGCCTGCAGACTCTTCTTTGTTTTTTCCAACTGCTTGATGGTATAATTCTGTCCTGCCTGATGTGCCGCTTCTTCAATGGAAAACGTAATATCTGCGATCTGATCTTCCAGCATGGCAATCTGCCGTTCCCTTGAAAGGGGGATTTTCTCAAACTGTGTATGTCCAATGATCACGGCATCATAATCTCCTGTCGCAATACGGGAACAGAAACGTTTTCGGTTTGCCGGCTCAAAGTCCTTCTTTGTTGCCACCAGGATATTTGCTCCCGGATAGAGACGTAGGAAATCACTGCCCCACTGCTCGGTCAGATGGTTTGGCACAACATAAAGATTCTTCTGTGAGAGTCCCAGCCGTTTTGATTCCATACCGGCTGCGATCATCTGGAACGTCTTCCCTGCTCCTACGCAATGAGCCAGAAGGGTGTTATTTCCATACAGCACATGAGCCACTGCGTTTTTCTGGTGCGGCATCAGAGTGATCTCCGGATTCATGCCGACAAACTGAATATGGCTTCCATCATATTCCCGTGGACGGATGCTGTTAAATCGTTCATTATAGATCTTACAGAGATCTTCCCGTCGGTGCAGGTCTTTAAATATCCACTCCTTAAACTCCTCTTTGATCAGCTCCTGCTTCTGCTGTGCCAGCATCGTTTCCTTCCGGTTTAATTCCCGGTGTTCCCCCTCGGCATCCTGTACCGTGTCATAAATCTTGGTATCCCGAAGGTTTAAGGCATCTTCCAAAAGGCGGTAGGCATTGGCTCTCTGTGTTCCATATGTGGAAGTGACAAGAGCATTTCCGTAGCTGTCCACATTCTTTCCCATAACATTCCATTGTCCGGTCACTTCGGCATACTGGACTTTGACCTTGCTCCCTACATAATATCTTGGAGTGTGGAATGTCTCTGCCATAAACCGTGTAATGTAATCCTCGGAGATCCAGGTTGCCCCAAGTCTTGCTTCAATCTCTGATGCATCCAGATCTTTTGGCTGTACCTGCTCCAAATACTGCACATTCACCTCATATTCCGGGTGATCTTCTGCAAACTGTTTTGCGATCTGCAGTTTCTCCCTCACATTTCCAGAAAGATATTCGTCCGACGGCTCCCATTTTTCACTGATCGGATTCTTAAAGATCACCCCTGCCAGTTCTTCGGTAAGCTCCTCTTCTGTTTTCCCGGAAAGCTGTACCATATAGGAAAGGTCAACGCCTGCCCTCTCACCAATGGAAACCGCAAGTGCTTCACTGGCAGTATCCACGGAAGTTACCGTTTCTGCCCTGCGGATTGTCCTTTTGGTAAAAATATCCGCTTTCCGTTTTAGTTCTCCCTTATCATCCAGAAATTCCAGAGAAGTCAAAAGACAATAACTACTGTCCTGACTAAATGCCCTCTTATTGGCATTGCTGCTGATAAGACCATATTTTGCTGTAAAGGTATCATATTCTTCATTGAGTTTTCCCTGCAGCTTTGTGATCTGTTCATCGCTTCCCTCTTCCATCTGACACCGGATCAGTTCATTCGTAACATCACGGATCTTCACCATCCCTTTGACACGTTCCGCTGTCATTGCCGGAAGCTCCATGCGGTTCATCACAGAATTTTCCCGGTAATAGACTTCCTCATTCACTACGGTAAAACTGAAATTCTTTACATCCGGGTCTGCCGGGATAGAGACAACATCCTCTTCTAACTCTGTATCCGAAAGTTCCAGTTCCGTGATCGTGCCATGGATATTCCTAATCGCTTCTTTTAACTGTTCTTCTAAGGTAATGCCTTCTTTTGGTTTTACGGTCACTTCCTGCTTTCCGTACTGGGTACTTTCTGTAGTAAAATCACCAAGCACCATTTCCGGATGCTCTGCAAAATAAGCATTGACCGAATAACCTTCCGGTGTTTCCTTTAGATTTAACCATTCCGGTTCCTCAATGGATGCCCTGTCCCTTTTCTGGAAAAACAAAATATCAGAAACAACACTGGTATTGGCATTTCTCTGGAACGCATTATTCGGTAATCGGATGGCTCCAAGCAGTTCTGCCCGGTTTGCGATATACTGTCTCACTGCCAGATTCTGCTTATCCATCGTTCCACTGGAAGTTACCACAGCCACTACGCCGCCGGGACGCACCAGATCAAGGGATTTTGCAATAAAATAATCATGGATCATAAAATGATGCCGGTCATATCTTCGGTCACTGACCTGATACGCTCCAAACGGAACATTGCCTATCACACAGTCGAAAAAGCTGTCCGGATAACTGGTTTCCTCAAATCCCTGCACGGCAATCTTATTTTTCTGGTAAAGCTGTTTTGCGATCCTTCCCGAAACCGGGTCGAGTTCTACACCGTACATATTGGCTTTGCTCATACTCTCAGGGATTAGTCCCATAAAGTTACCGACACCACAGGACGGTTCCAAAATATTTCCCTGTTTCAGTCCCATATTTTCCAGTGCTTCATACATACTTCGGATCACGGTTGGGGACGTATAAAAAGCATTTAAGGTCGATGCCCTTGCTGCACTGTATTCTTCTGGTGATAAGGTATTCTTTAACTCCAGATACTCATTCGCCCAGCTGCTGTTATTTTCCTCAAATGCCTGTGGGATACCACCCCAGCCAACATAACGGGATAAGATTTCCTGTTCTTCGGGTGTTGCCAGACGTTCTTCTTTCTCCAAAATCTGTAACAAATGGATGGCTTCCATATTTGCCTTATACTTTGCCTTCGGACCGCCTGCCCCAAGGTCATTATCCTGAATCCGAAAATTATGCGGTTCTGTTACAATCTTTTCTACTTCCGGTTTTAAATATGGCTGGAATTCTCCCTCATATCCAAACAGTTCATTTTCTCCGGGAATATAATTGCGTCCGGTTTCCAGACACCGGAACACATCGGCAGTCGGTGCATTGCTGACTGCATAAAAATCATCATACGAATACTTTGGGAAATCTTCTGTATGGTAGGTTGATAAATGCAGTTCTGTATTGGAACGGGTCTGTGCAACCAGATCTTTTCCTTCTATTCCTTCCGGCAATACCCCTACTGCTTCAAAATGATACCCCTGATACTCAAAAACACCTTCATCCCAGGACTCCGCCAATTCTTCTGCTGTTTTAGCTGTTACCTCTTCTTCTGGTTCTTTCTGTTCCTGTCCCTCAGAAGTTTCTATTATTTCCTGCTCCTGACTCTCTGAAATAGATTCTTCAGCAGTAACCTCTTCCTCTTCTATTTCCTCTACATCTGACATATCTACTACGGTCGGTTCTGCCACTGCCTTCGTATCCAAGAAATCAAACATGGTCATCTGGTGTCCGGATGGTCCCGCAAAAAACGGTTCTGCTTCTGGTGTCGGGAATATCGTATAAGTTCCTTCTGCATACTGGTGGAGTTCCGAAAGAAGTTCTGTTTTCTGCTGATAGTTTGTCCCATACGCTTCAAAATCCAATGGCAGAGCTGCCAATGCTACATCCATCTTCTGTAACAGTTCTTCTGTCTGCTCTGGATTCTCTAATACTGCGACCATTTCTTTTCCTGGTTTTTCCCAGAAGAAGTCATCTGTAAAGGGTCTGTCTATCTCTTCCGGAAGACGGTCATAAAAGCGGAGTACCTTATTCGCCATCTGCTCCCGTTCATATTCCGGCATACGAGCATAATCTTCTGCCTGCAGGAACTGGTCATTCTTTATCAGATAAGCTACTCTGTTTGCAACTTTATTCCAGGATAATAAAATTGACGTATATGGATTCCCATAAGCACCTCTTGCAAGAAACAATCCTTTTCCATCATAGTTTGCGTGTGAATCATCGGCACCAGACAGTGCATGACTGCTTCCACCGATCCCATACTGTTCCTTGATAAAACCTGTCCTCGATCTTTCATCTTCATGAAGTAGATAAAAGGAATACGTCCTAAGCCTGCCCTGCGAATACGCTCCACCTCCTGCAAGATAAGCATCAATCTCATCCTGTGTAATGAACATCGGATGTTCTTTCCAGGCAAAGCCGTCCCTAGCCTGATAAGGAATCACCTCATCCGCAAACTTTTGAAACTGCTTTGAGATATTTATAGGATTATAATGATGGAAACGCATAATAGAATGATTTTCTTCATAGGCTTCTGCCAGTGCATCCAGTCTTTCATTCAGCTCCGAAAGCCACTGGGGATCCTCCAGCTTTTCTTCCAGATAATCCGTGATCTCCGGATAGATACTGCGAAGATGTGGTAAGTCCTCTTCGTCAAAAACAATCTCCGCTACTCCTTCTGCCATATCCCCTTTCATATAGGCAAGAGCCTGGGCGTGTTCTTTTACTGCATTACTTCTTGCCGCATCCAATACAGACTGCGGTGCATATTCACCCTGGTCTAAAAGCTGATGGATACGTCCGCTGACATCTTCCCATGATAAAAATGCCTTATCTAAGATATGGTCTGTAACCGTATGCCCTACTGCGATCTGCATCCCGGTTTCATCAAACCAGACTGAATATTCATTTCCATCAATCTGAAAACCTTTTCCACCTTTACGGTATTCACGCTTCACAAACTCCGTATATTCCTCTGGTGTCTGTTCACTCATGAAATTATAGATGATCCGGAGCTGGCTGGCTTTCCGGTTTCCTCCTGTCCGTAAGATCTCATCGACAACTTCCTCTGGAATCGGGATTTCTCCGGCATAAAGGGCAGCTGCCCTTTCCTCGATCTGCCGTCTTTGTTCATTTACGGTTGGATATTCGGGCAAAGATAAAGCAGAGGCGATCTCTTCCTCTGCTTTACTCAATCCATCTTCTCTTGTATCTTCGACTAACTGTATACCAATTCCGTCAAGATACTCTCTTCCGCTGTTGCCATCAGTGCGTTCATGTGTGCTGTCCATGCCATCGGATCTGCTTCCTTGTCCGGTGCCGGACTCTTCTCCAGTAATTTCTCCATCTGGCTGTCCATTCTCTCCTGTGCCGCTTTCTCGATCTGTTCCAGATGGCTGTTCAGCTTCCCGGTCAGGAACAGGCTCTGATAAAGGCTGTTCTTGTGTTCCTTCAGAAATGTCCTCCGTAGCATCCCGTATTTCCCGATCGTCACTTCTTCCTCTTCGACGGTCAGATTCGGAAACAGGTAATCTCCCTTGCGATGATATGTCAGTTCCATAATCGGTTCCTCCTTCATTTTCAATATTTTCTTCTTTTTTCGTTTCTGCATTCCGGTTTTTAGTTTCACGCATTAACGTGGTAAAGTTATTATAATTCCTTTCATTGGAATTTTCAACCTCTTTTCTCGCTTCTTCCAGAGAAATTTTATGTACGGTCTTTCCAATATCAATCAGAATACTCTCACTGAGCTGGCTTGCCGCATTTCCAAGGAAGGTGAGAACTGACAGATGGTTATAATCTGTAATATGCATGAAGTCCTCTTCTTCCAGAAATTCCATCGGGTCAAGCCCGCATCGCCTGGAAAGCAGATAGTAAACACTGTCTGTTACCAGCTGACGGAAATCACTGCGGATCGTCACCTCATCCAGATCTTCCAGATAAGTACCTTCTACAGCATATTCCAATCCATCCAGGTATTCCTCCAGATTGTCATTGACCATTTCCCTTGCGACCGCCATCAATGCGTCCTGCAAAGTTGCCGCATCCTTTTCTTCCAGAGCATAGACTTCTGCCAGATGGGTGAGGATCTCTTCTCTCTGGTGTTCCTGCATCTTCCAAAGATACGGGCTTCTGCCTCCGGCTACCATGTGGGTATCCGAAATATCAAACACATAACGAAGTTTGGTATTCTGCCAGGTTTCATCAAACAGAGCAATTCCTCTTGCACCACGATTTACCCAGCGTAACATCTTTTCATTCCATAGTTCCAGTGATGCACAGGCTGTTGCGTCTGGACGCTGTGCATGGATCAGAAGCTGGTCTGAAAAAGAATACCGATATAACCTTGATGCTGTGTCCATATAATCCATCCAATCCCCTGGCGAACTGCTCACTGATACGGCATGTTCCTGTATCAAGTTTCGGATGTCCTGTAGTTTAGACATTTAACTTCCCTCCTGTCAATAAAAAAACAGCCTACTCTTTTTAGAATTGGCTGCATAAAATGTACTTTACTTTTCGGAGAGAAAATGCTATATTCTAATTGAAAAGAGTAACCGCCCACAAGGTGGATGCTCTTGGATTAGGTTTTAATTTATTTTGCTCTCAAAGAGAGCTGCCTATCCTGTTGGCAGACAGGGTAGGCTATTTTTTTCGCTTGTTGTCCCTATTATCCAAATAGGCAAGCAAAGCAATCAGAAACGTACCGCCTAAGAACAATAAGCTCAAGACTTCGTATGTATCCATTCGCTCCACCTCCCTTCTTCTGTATCCCTTAACGGAATCTGAAAATCCAGGAGGTTTTTACCAACCCTGTACACGGTTGCTCCAGTAATATTCTAACAGGTAACTCTCCGCAAAGCAATTCCTTTTTACTTCATACGCACGACAAACGCATGAATGGTTAGCAACTGCAAATTCTATTTTTTTCTACTTTTTAAGCTTCTAAAAGCTCTTCTAAATA
>NZ_WQQB01000056.1:0-399 GCF_018785565.1 Blautia sp. MCC283
GGAGACTGCCAGGGATAACCTGGAGGAAGGCGGGGATGACGTCAAATCATCATGCCCCTTATGATTTGGGCTACACACGTGCTACAATGGCGTAAACAAAGGGAAGCGAACCCGCGAGGGTGGGCAAATCCCAAAAATAACGTCCCAGTTCGGACTGTAGTCTGCAACCCGACTACACGAAGCTGGAATCGCTAGTAATCGCGGATCAGAATGCCGCGGTGAATACGTTCCCGGGTCTTGTACACACCGCCCGTCACACCATGGGAGTCAGTAACGCCCGAAGTCAGTGACCTAACCGTAAGGAGGGAGCTGCCGAAGGCGGGACCGATGACTGGGGTGAAGTCGTAACAAGGTAGCCGTATCGGAAGGTGCGGCTGGATCACCTCCTTTCTAAGGAAA
>NZ_WQQB01000057.1:0-209 GCF_018785565.1 Blautia sp. MCC283
AGTACCATCGGCCGATTGGGTCTTAACCGTCGTGTTCGGGATGGGAACGGGTGTGTCCCCCAACCGCATCGGCACCAGAAGCATTTTGATTCATTTTCCCTTGATAACTCAACAGTAAAACACATCTTGTTTCTCTACTTTTTTCCGTTTTAGTTGGATTGATTCAGCCGTTTGCACAGCCTACTGTATCCAATTTCCTTAGAAAGGAG
>NZ_WQQB01000058.1:0-1366 GCF_018785565.1 Blautia sp. MCC283
GTTTTATTCCCTTCACAGACTGCTGTCCATACCATTGTGCCTGCACCCTTGCAATCTCTTTATGAAAATATCTTTCCAATGCAAGATATCTTCTGCCCAGGATAAATGTATTCCCATTCCCGGAATCATAGCATGTCATAAGATTATGAAGTCCCAGATCAACTGACAGATAGTGTCCATTCTGCGAAAGTTCTTCCCTCTCTGAAATCTCATAAACAACTATAACTTTACATTCACCTTTTTCCGGTGGGTAGATCCGCAACTGTTTGATCTGATCCATGCCCCTGAAAATCTTATTTTCAAGATAAAGAAAGTTCTCATGGATCTGATACGTTTCTTCCATATATCTTTTTAATGCTTTTGGAAGGGACAGACGGACTTTTTCTGTGTCCCATTCATGTACAATTCCCATCTGCATATAGGTAATGGGGATACTTTCCTGTTTAAACCGCGGTGGTCTGGGATTCTCAATCCCTCCGGATCTTTTCAAGGCGTAAAAAGATTTCCATGCTTTATCCAGCAGCTTGCAGACTTCCTGGGCTGTCTGAGATGGAAGCTGTTTATACCACAGATCCTCTCTATGGGATTTTTTCTGATAATACCAGTCCGGGTATTTCTCCATTCCCATTTCTTTGTAATGCTGACGTTCGTAATTACAGACATTCCAGAGCTTGGATGCCGCATAACACATATGTCCGATGACGTTTGCATATTCCTGACTGACCTTTATGGATGTTTTCTTTGACAGCAGCATTTCCCACCTCTATGATCTCAATAAGCTTTACTCTGATGCTCAATATATCTGCGGATATTTTCTTCCGACACAGACCCGACCGTTTCCACATAATAGGAATGGTTCCACAGCTCTCCTTTCCAAAGCTGTTCTCTTATTTCCGGAAAACGTTCGAATAATTTCCTGCCGGTGATCCCTTTCAGATATTTCACGATCGCAGTTATGGATAATTTGGGAGGAGCAGACACAAAACAGTGCACATGGTCTCCTTCCCCGCATTCAAACAAATGGACGGTAAAACCTTTATCCGCTGCGATCTCCTGCACCAGCTCCTGAAGATATGCTTCAATCTCCGCATTCAATATCTTCCGCCGGTATTTCACTGACCATACCATATGGTAATTAATATTGCACACACAAGTGCGATAATGTATAAGATTCTCCTTCATACATATAGTATAGCATAGTATTAAGAATATCACAATAAAATGCCGAACATATTTTCTTTTTTAATAAAGCTGGATACAGCATTTTTTAGTAAAAAAATAAATATATTTTACTTATAATGTGCAGATATGCACAGTTTACGCTTTCATCTCGGCAATTGAATTACCGAGGATTCCCGCTTATCTT
>NZ_WQQB01000008.1:0-198949 GCF_018785565.1 Blautia sp. MCC283
ATTTAGAAGAGCTTTTAGAAGCTTAAAAAGTAGAAAAAAATAGAATTTGCAGTTGCTAACCATTCATGCGTTTGTCGTGAGTTAGAGAGGAGATAATATAATTCAGACAAAAGGAAGGAGGCAATAAAAAGAGCTGAGGGAGCATCCTATAAAGGGGTATCGATTTTTTAATATTATAACTATATAGTTGAAAGGATTATTTTTTATGAAAAAGATATTGTTAAATGGAGTAGACGGAAATTTTGGAAGCAGATCAGCCCGTGTATTGCTGGAAAAATATCCTCATGAAGCTTTGATTTTTACGGCTCCAACAAAAAATGGTCTTGAAAAATACCAGGCAATGGGCATTGAAACCAGAATTGCCGATTTTAACAATGCGGAAAAACTGACGGAAGCATTTAAAGATGCGGATACAGTTATTCTGATCTCCATGCCATTCGTTGGACCGAAAAGAAGAGCGGCACATAAAATTGCAATTGATGCGGCTGTGGCGGCAGGTGTAAACAAACTGGTTTATACATCGATTGTAGGAGCCGGACATGAGGATATCAATGCTTACGAAGTAAACGATCATGTATGGACCGAAAGGTATATCAAAAAACAGCCCATCCATTATTTGATTCTTCGAGATTCCCAATATGCGGAAGCAATGGTCTCCACATTTGTGGAAGCAGTTGAAAATACAAACGGCATCATCCGCAATAACATGGGAGATGGGAAAATGGCATTTGTTTCGAGGGATGACTGTGCGCTTGCGGCGGCCTGTGCGGCAATGTCTGATTGGGAAGATCGAATTGTTGATATAAATGGAGCCGAGCTTCTGACAATTGCACAGTACATGGCAATCGCCTCGGAGGTTACGGGTAAAAAGACGGAATATCAATATATCAACGATGATGAGATGTATGAGTTCTTTGACTCTATCGGCGTTCCAAGGACAACGGAGGAAATGTGGGCGGACACGGCGAAGAACTTTCCATTTTGCTCAGATGGAATGGTGTCCTTTGGCAGGGCAATCCGTCTGAATCAAATGAGTACATTTACAGATGATTTTGAAAAGCTGACAGGGCAAAAGCCCATCACGGTAAGAGAAATGTTTGAAGATATGGAAAATCATTTAATCGGAACAAGAACATCTACAGATAATTAAAAACAGTAGGAGGACGAAAAATGGCAGAAATGATGAATCCGGCGCTGGAAGGCGCCACCTTATTGTTCCCACAGGGATCTTTTATTACGGCATATGCTTATACGGGCGTGGAGGATGAGATCAAGGCATATCAGACCAGCGCATGGATTGGAACGGCGCTTATGACATCCCCCATTTATGATGTATACGGACCGGATGCCGTTAAATTAATGGGACAGGTTTGTACAAATGATTTTACCACGCTGGGAATGAACGGCATACGCCATGCCGTAATGTGCAATGAGAAAGGTCAGATTCTGACAGACGGCGTTGTAATCCGTATCGGAGAAGATCGTTACAGAACCTACTGGCTTGATCCGGTGATCTCTTATTATGTCAATACATCAGATCTGGATGTGCATGGCGAAAACATGAGCGGAAAGGAATATTTTATCCAGATTGACGGTGAAAAGTCCTTAGAGATTCTGGAAAACGCATTCCAGGCCAATCTTCACGACATCAAATTCGGCAGACATAGAATCCAGGAGGTAAACGGAAAACAGGTACGCATCATCCGGCTTGGCATGTCCGGCAACCTTGCTTATGAAATTCACGGAGATATGGCGGATTATGCGGAGATCTATAATCTGGTATGGGCGGCAGGTGAAAAGCTGGGAGCAAGAAAGCTTGGGCTCCAGGCTTATAACATGTTTAACCATACGGAGGCCGGATTCCCGAATATCAATCTTCACTATCCGCTTCCGTGGCTGGAAACCAGCGAGAAAATGACAGAATATATGCGCACAGTGCCTCAGTTATCCATGTTCAATCTCAATCGAAGGCTTCTCGGAAGTGTGGGGGATGATCTTCAGGCTCGCTTTGTTACTCCCTATGATGTGGGATGGGATTTCCTGATTAAATACAATCATGACTTCATTGGAAAAGAAGCCCTCCTTGAAATGTCGAAAAAGCCCCAAAAAAAATGCGTAACCCTGGAGTGGAACGCCGAGGATGTGGCAGAAGTCTTTGCAACCATGCTCAGCCCTGGGGAGGAACCCTGCGAGGATATTACCAAACCATGCGCTCTTGAATACTATTTCTGTGTCAGAGAGTTTGGTTTTGAGTACCGGGCGGATAAGGTGCTGGCTGCAGATAAGGAGATCGGGATCACAAGCGGAAAAATCATCTCTTATACCTATAACAGCATGATTTCTCTGGCCTTCATTTCCGCAGAATATGCCAAAGAAGGGACGGAGCTTGAAATACTCTGGGGAACGCCGGGAACCCGCCAGATGAAGGTTCGCGCAAAGGTTGCCAGATTCCCGTATAATCAGGATTATATCCGTAATGAAAAGCGGGATGTTTCGGATATACCTGTTTTTGAAAGATGAAACCGGAGATGATTACATAGGGAAAATAAAATTTATGTGTTCCCCTGCAGAGTTTTCAAGCTTTGCAGGGGATCTGCTGTTTACAGGTTTATTCTTTTAACTTAATACATATACCTATATTAATTATTGAACATAATATAGAATTTATTTCTCATGTAGCAGATTATCTTGTAGATGTAGGAAGAAATGCAGGAAATAAAGGTAATACCAAAGCACGAACCAATCAAGAAAGTATATGTAGAAATGGTAAGGCAGATTGTAGAAAGCGAGGCGAAGAATGATGAAGACGCTGAATGATTATATGGCAATGTCCTATCGTATGGAAATTGTGGAAGATAAAGATGAAGGCGGATTTGTAGTTTCTTATCCGGATTTGCCTGGTTGCATTACTTGTGGTGAGACAGTGGAGAGTGCGGTAGCAAATGCACTGGATGCAAAAAAAGCATGGATTGAAGCTGCATTAGAAGAAGGCGTAGAGATTCATGAACCAGATAGTTTGGAAGATTATTCTGGGCAGTTTAAATTGAGAATTCCACGAAGTCTGCACAGATCACTGGCAGAACATTCTCAGCGGGAAGGAATCAGCATGAATCAATATTGTGTGTATCTACTTTCCAGAAATGATGCAGTGTTCTCAAAATAAATGTTGTCAAACTTATCTACACCATTTACAATAAGCTGGCAACAAATTGGCAACAGAAAATCAGTGAGCTAAAATAATATATGCAACAGAAATAAAATAACGGCTAAAAAGATACAAAACTTAAACAAATACATTTAAGAATATTTTTGGACTTGCCGAGTTTGAATAATTCACATATTTTTTCGCACTGCCTTTTGACATTTTTTTCGTAACATCCCTTTTCAAAAACCAGTGCCTCCCGTTTATTCAATCTTCATCCGCTTCCAGCCCAAAAGAAGAAAAATAAACCCAAAAGAACCACCAAAAACCTTGTCTCAGCTATGAAATATGTGAGAAACCGGTGCAGGAGATAATAAAGAGATTCTATGGGCATGAGGCAGGAATCTCATTAACGTAATATTTGTAAAGGAAAAAGAACAGTCTGTTTTGATGGAATTAATTTCTGTTATGACAGACTGTTTTTTCTATTCCATTATCAATAGTCGATTTGCGGAAAACATTGAAATATATGTGTCGTGAGGAGAAGTTTATGCTGTATATGCATATAATACTATTAGCTGAGTTATATGGGCATATGTCAAAAATATTATTGACATATGCCTTTTATAGAGCTATTATATAAGAAAAGCAAGAAAGGAGCAGTTTATGCCGAGACCAGTAAAATGCAGAAAAGTTTGCCATTTCCCCAATGTTTTAGAATTCTTTCCGGCAGATGATACTGAGAAAAAAACACCTATTGTTCTGACGGTAGATGAGTATGAAACCATCCGTCTTTTGGACAAGAAAGGTTATAGTCAGGAGCAGTGCGCAGCATCTATGCAAGTCGCAAGAACAACCGTTCAACGGATTTACGAGATTGCCAGGAAGAAAATAGCAGATGCTCTCATTGATGGATATCCACTCAGAATCGAGGGTGGGGATTTCAGAATCTGTGACGGCCAGAGCAGTAACTGCAACTTTGGAGGGTGTTACAAGCAGGAAATTTACAAAAAATATGCAGTGGAAAAAGGAGAGGGTATCATGAGAATAGCAGTAACATATGAAAACGGACAGATTTTTCAGCACTTCGGACACACAGAAACATTTAAGATTTACGATGTAGAGGAAGGAAAAGTAGTACATTCAGAAGTAGTAGATACGAATGGAAGCGGACACGGTGCATTGGCGGGAGTTCTTAATGCATTGAATGCAGATGTTTTAATCTGTGGCGGAATCGGAGGCGGTGCACAGACAGCGTTAGCGGCAGTCGGCATTAAGCTTTTCGGAGGAGTTTCCGGAGATGCGGATGAAGCAGTAGAAGCGTTTATCAATGAAACACTCGATTATAATCCGGATGTTAAGTGTTCTCATCATGAGCACAGCCACGGGGAAGGATATACATGTGGCGAGCATGGATGTGGAAGCCATAGCTGTCATTAAGAAAAATAGCAAAAAATAATAATACACAAGGATGTACAAAGGCGTTTTGCAGTCATTATGAGTTTTTGTTTTTATCAGCAGTGATAAAAAATGTGCAGGTAGTTCGAGGACTGAGAAAAGGAAAAGATCAGGGAAGAGTTGTACAGGGAAATATTGTGGCTGATCAGAGTAATAAATCTTAAAAGGTAATAAAACGGCTGCAGGCCTATAATACTTTCAGGGTAACAGAAAAACTTCCATTCAAAAAATGGGAGTTTTTCTGTTACCGGAGTATCATATTTGCAAGGTGTGATTTATAAAGTATCTTGACAGAGGTACCGATCCTGTTATACTATTAAAACTGATAAAGGGGAGTAACCTACGTTTGGAAATCTGCGTTTGCAGTGTCGTCAGTACGGTGGAAACATCCGGCGCTGCAGGGAAATGGTGAGACTTTTATTGCATTTTTTGTTGTGCAATAAGGGTTTCTTTTTTTATATCCTTTTATCAAAAAATCCTTTATTGCATAAAAAAATTACAGTTGGTGAATATTTGCAAAAAAGGAGGCAAAGGGAATGAAAGAAATTTATCAGCAGACAGCAGAAGAAGTTCTCGAGCGTGTGGAAAGCAGGGAATCAGGGCTTACCGATGAACAGGTCAGACGGTCCAGAGAGAAGTGCGGATGGAATGAGCTTGCAGAAGGAAAGAAAAAAAGTATTTTGCAGATCTTCTTTGAACAGTATAAGGATTTTCTGGTGCTGATCCTGATCGCATCGGCAGTGATATCCGGTATGCTTGGAGATGTGGAAAGTGCAGCAGTTATCGTGATCGTTATTACGATCAATGCGATTTTGGGAACTGTGCAGACAGTAAAGGCTGAGCAGTCCCTGCAGAGCTTAAAGAAGCTTTCCGGACCGGAGGCAAAGGTATTACGTGATGGTGTGGCGGTACAGCTCCCGGCAAGAGAACTGGTTGTAGGAGATGTGATCCTTCTTGAAGCAGGTGATATGATCCCGGCCGATGGAAGATTGATTGAAAATGCAAGCCTTAAGGTCGATGAAAGTGCCCTTACCGGAGAAAGTCTTGCGGTTGAAAAGAGTATGGACATTATTTTGGAGGAAGCACCGCTTGGTGATCGGACAAATATGCTGTTTTCCGGAAGCTTTGTCACATATGGGCGTGGCAGAGCGGTTGTAACGAATGTAGGAATGCAGACAGAGGTTGGAAAGATTGCGGGACTTCTGAAATCGACTTCGGAAAAACAGACGCCACTTCAGGCGAATCTGGATGATTTTGGAAAGAAGCTTTCCATTCTGATCCTGATATTTTGCGGAATTCTGTTTGCAATCAGTGTATTCCGCGGTGAGAAGATCAGCAGTGCATTTATGTTTGCAGTAGCACTTGCAGTCGCAGCGATTCCGGAAGCTTTAAGCTCCATCGTGACGATCGTCCTTTCTTTCGGAACACAGAAGATGGCAAAGGAGCACGCGATCATTCGTAAGCTTCAGGCTGTGGAAGGTCTTGGAAGCGTATCTGTTATCTGTTCGGATAAGACCGGAACACTCACACAGAATAAAATGACAGTAGAAGATTATTATATTGATGGAAAAAGAATCACAGCAGATGCAATTGATGTAGCAGATCCGGCGCAGAGATGTCTTTTGGACTACAGCATTTTATGTAATGATTCAACAAACGAAAATGGAGTGGAGATCGGAGATCCGACGGAAACGGCATTGATCAATCTGGGCAGCCGGTACGGAATCGAGGCTGCTGGTGTAAGAAAGCTTTATCCAAGGGAAGGAGAGCTTCCCTTTGACAGTGACCGTAAGATGATGTCAACACTTCACAGAATTGATGATGAAAACCGGATGATCGTAAAAGGTGCGGTTGACCGGCTTCTGGAGCTGACAGACAGGATCTGGATAAAGGACGGAGTTCGGGAAATCACAGAAGCAGATAAAGAAAAGATCCGGCGCCAGAATCAGGAATTTTCAATGGAAGGGTTACGGGTACTGGCATTTACCTATCGTGAAATTCCGAAGAAGCATGTATTGACGATAGAAGATGAGAACCATCTGGTATTTCTTGGCCTGATCGCTATGATGGATCCGCCGAGGGAAGAATCAAAGGCTGCAGTTGCAGAATGCATAAAAGCGGGGATTCGGCCGGTCATGATCACGGGAGATCATAAGATCACAGCAGCGGCAATCGCAAAAAGGATCGGGATCCTACATGATCTGTCAGAGGCCTGCGAAGGTGCTGATATTGAAAATATGAGTGATGAGCAGCTGAAGGAGTTTGTCCCGAATATTTCTGTGTATGCAAGAGTGTCACCGGAGCACAAGATCCGTATTGTCCGTGCATGGCAGGAGAAGGGGATGATCGTGGCAATGACCGGAGACGGTGTGAATGATGCTCCGGCATTGAAGCAGGCAGACATTGGTGTTGCAATGGGAGTGACCGGAACCGAGGTCGCAAAGGATGCCGCAGCAATGGTGCTTACAGATGATAATTTTGCAACAATTGTAAAAGCAGTGGAAAACGGACGAAATTTATATCAGAATATCAAGTATGCGATCCAGTTTCTTCTGTCAGGAAACTTTGGTGCGATCCTGGCAGTTCTTTGTGCATCCCTTGCAGGACTTCCGGTTCCTTTTGCACCGGTACATCTGCTGTTTATCAATCTTTTGACAGACAGTCTTCCGGCGATCGCGTTAGGCGTGGAGCCGCACAGCAGTGAGGTGATGAATGAGAAACCAAGATCAGCAGACGAGTCAATACTGACAAAGGATTTTCTTGGTAAAATCGGTCTGGAAGGACTGGTGATCGGTATGATGACGATGATCGGATTTTTGACAGGATATCATCAGAATGGTGCACTGCTTGGCAGTACTTATGCCTTCGGAACACTTTGTCTGGCACGTCTGTTCCATGGATTCAACTGCAAATCGGATCATCCGGTTATCTTTACAAAACGTTTCTTTAATAATAAATGGCTTCAGGGAGCATTTGTACTAGGGGCAGTACTCATTACCGTTGTACTGACGGTTCCAGGATTTCATCTCCTGTTTAAAGTAGAGACGTTGGATCTGATGCAGCTTGGCTATGTATATCTGTATGCGTTTGCAAGTCTTCCGATCATTCAGCTGCTTAAATGGATACGCATGAAATTAGGAAAAAGAGGAGAACGATAGTGGATATAAGTAAAATATCTGTAAAAAAAATTCGGGAGCTTATTGTGTTTACAGTATTTCTTGTGGTCGCCCTGTGGAAGTTTGATGTGGTGCTCGATGTGCTGAAAGCAATATGGGGGATCGCATTTCCTTTTGTACTTGGCGGAGCGATCGCATTTGTGACCAACGTGCCAATGAGCTTTTTGGAAAAGAAAATTTTTGGAAGGGTAAAAAAAGAAAATAAGATAGGTGTAAAACTGGCAAGACCGATAAGTCTGTTCCTTACGATCGTATTTGCGGTTGGCGTGATCGTACTGGTGATGTTTGGTGTGATCCCGCAGCTTACGCGGACAATGGGAACTTTGATGATGAGTATCGCTGATTTTATTCCGCAGATGCAAAGCTGGATCCGGGAATTCTCCCATAATAACCAGGAAATCATGAAGCTGGTAGATCAGGTACAGTTTAATCCGGATCAGGCGATCAAGTGGGGGATAAGCCTTCTTGGAAACGGTGCAGGAAATATGATGAATACCACAATGTCAGCAGTGGGTTCCATAGTCAGTGGATTGGCAACCTTTTTTATTGCTTTTTCATTTGCCTGCTATGTCCTTTTTCAGAAGGAGAAGCTGCATGTGCAGATCCGAAAAGTATTTTTTGCTTTTCTCCCAAAGAAAAAGGCAGATGCTTTTCTTAAAGTCTGTTCTCTGACTTATCGGACATTTGCAAATTTTCTTGCAGGCCAGTGTCTGGAAGCTGTGATCCTCGGCTGTATGTTTGTTGTGATACTGAGTATTTTGAGGATGCCATATGCACTTTTGATCGGAGTTTTGATTGCGTTTACCGCATTGATTCCGATTTTCGGGGCCTTCATCGGGTGTGCGGTGGGAAGCTTTTTGATCTTTATGGTAAATCCGAAACAGGCAATTTTATTTATTATAGTATTTCTGGTACTGCAGCAGATCGAGGGAAATCTGATCTATCCTCATGTTGTGGGTGAATCCGTAGGACTTCCGTCGATCTGGGTTCTTGCAGCAGTTACGATCGGCGGAAACCTTATGGGAATTGTAGGTATGCTTGTTTTCATTCCGTTGCTTTCCGTATTCTATACTATCTTTCGGGAATTCGTATATCTGCGCCTGAAGAAAAAGCATATCAAACAGGTGACAAAGACAGAAATAGAGGAATATACGGCGGAGGAAATTGTAAATAGTGACATATCAGAGGGGAAATGATATGATGGACTTGTATTGGGATAGTTAAGAAAATCTTATATTTAAGTGGGGGAGTTACTATGTGGTTTGTGTTTGCCTTGCTGTCTGCTGTATTTGCGGCGCTGACCTCCATACTGGCCAAGATAGGTATTGTCGGTGTTAATTCGAATCTTGCAACAGCGATTCGAACGATGGTGGTGCTGGTTATGGCGTGGGGAATGGTTTTCCTCACAAATACCCAGGGCGGGATCGCAGCGATCAGCAAAAAAAGCTGGCTGTTTCTGACCCTTTCAGGTCTGGCAACGGGTGCTTCGTGGTTATGCTATTATCGTGCTCTGCAGATAGGCGATGCATCGAAGGTTGTGCCGATAGACAAGCTGAGTGTTGTGATCACACTGGTACTGGCATTTGTTTTTTTGCATGAGAAATTCACAGCAAAATCGATGATGGGATGTATTTTGATCGGTGTGGGAACATTATTGATGGTTTTGTGAAAAGGCATAAGAAAACTATATACAAAAGGAGAGTGTTATGAAAACACGAAAGAAAATTTCAGCAAGGCTGCTGGCGATCATGCTTATTGCTGCATTGCTGCTTCCTCTTGCATGGAATGTCCCGGTGGAAGCAGCCGAGGCAAAACAGATCGATGTTTTGTTCAGCCATGATACACATTCGCATTTGAACAGCTTTTCAACCATCGTAGATGGAGAGCAAAAAGATGTTGGCGGATTTGCAAGGATCAAAACCCTGATCGATGAAAAGAAGCAGGAAGATCCGGACACCCTGGTGCTGGATGGCGGCGATTTTTCCATGGGAACACTGATCCAGACCGTATACGAAACGGAGGCGGCAGAGCTTCGGATGCTGGGATATCTGGGGTATGATGTGACGACTCTGGGGAATCATGAATATGATTATCGTTCAAAGGGAATGGCAAATATGCTGGAGGCTGCGAAGACTTCTGGTGAGACAGTGCCGGCATTGGTAGTGTGCAACGTGGACTGGGACAGCATGGAGCAGGATGGATTAAGCGATGGTCAGAAGCAGATCCGGTCGGCATTTGAAGCCTACGGTGTGAAGGATTATGTAGTAGTTCAAAAAGGAGATGTAAAGGCTGCGGTAGTCGGTGTGTTCGGTAAGGATGCCCTGGAATGTGCACCGACCTGTGAATTAAAGTTCAAGGATCCGGTTGAGGCCGTAAAACAGACGGTAGAAGAGATCCGAAAAAATGAAAAAGTGGATATGATCGCTTGTGTGTCCCATGGAGGAACCTGGGAGGATGAGAACAAATCGGAGGATGAGATCCTTGCAAAAGAGGTGCCGGATATCGACTTGATCATCAGCGGACATACGCACACAGAGCTGAAAGAGGCAATTCAGCATGGGAACACATATATCGTATCCTGCGGCGAATACGGAAGAAATTTGGGATCACTTTCCATGACACAGAAACAGGACGGACGGTGGGAGCTGACATCCTATGAGCTGATCCCTGTTTCTGAGGATGTAAAACCGGACCAGGCGACACAGGAACAGATCGATGCCCTGATGGATACGGTAGATAAGAATTATCTTGCCGATTTCGGCTATACAAGGGAAGAGGTTCTTGCTGAAAATGATGTTGAATTCAACAGTCTGGAAGAAATGGGCACGAAGCACGAAGAGTTGAATCTTGGTGATATCATGTCCGATGCATACATATATGCAGTGGAAAATTCCGAGTATTATGATGGTGATCCGGTTGATGTAGCCGTTGTTCCAAGCGGAACCGTGCGGGATACATACACAAAGGGCGATATCACAGTAGAGGATGTTTTTAATTCCTTTTCACTGGGGATCGGAAAGGACGGTGTTGCCGGATATCCGCTGATCAGTGCATACCTGACCGGAAAAGAGCTGAAGCTGGCAGCGGAGGTGGACGCTTCTGTATCAGATTTTATGACAACGGCAAGGTTATATTGCAGTGGATTGAATTTTGCATACAATCCACATCGGATGATCCTGAATAAGGTGACAGATTGTTATCTCACCAGGGCAGACGGAGAACGGATCGAAATCCAGGATGATAAGCTGTATCATGTTGTGACAGATCTGTATACCGGCCAGATGCTTGGTTCTGTGATGAAAATGTCCTATGGACTGTTGTCTCTTGAACCGAAGGACAGGGATGGGAATCCCATTGAAAATCTGGAAGATCAGGCGATCATGGAGGATGACAGGGAATTAAAGGCCTGGGATGCGATCGCAAGATATATGCAGTCCTTTGAGGATACAGACGGCGACGGAATTGCCAATGTGCCGGAGTATTATGAGACGACACATGGACGTAAGGTTGTGGAGGACAGCAGAAATATCATTGATCTGGTGAAGCAGCCGAATAAGTTTTCGGCAATGATCGCAGGTATTTGTCTGATCTTTATTGTGATCATTGTGCTTGTGGTATTTCTGATCCGAAGGATGATCCGCAGGATCAAAGTCAGAAAAGGAAAGAAAAATTCAAAATAAATATACGGCTGAGAAGAAAGCTGTCGCTTTAGCGGTTAATAGATTGCAAAGCGACAGCTTTTATTTGAGATGAATTGCAATTTCTTTTGTAAAATTGTAGAATGAAAGAGCTTATGAAAAAGAGTCATGAAAGAGAGAATCGGGAAATGAATGATAAAATCGCAGTTTGTCTTGGAAAGGGCGGACAGAGAGATATGGCGGAAGCCTTTTGCAGGAGGACCGGAGCGCAGCTTCAGGATAAGCCGGGAGATTTTCTGACGGTGCGGTTTGATTCCAGGGGCGTTTCGCTGTCCGGTTTCGGGCTGACCTATCAGGGGGATTTTGTGGAGACGATGCTTCACAGAGTTACCAGAGGCAGACTTCAGCATGAGATGCTGGTGAAGGCGGTGAAGTCAGATAAGGAGGGAAGGAAGGCCATCGATGCTACGGCAGGAATGGGTGAGGATGCCTTTCTTCTGGCAGCCCAGGGCTATGAGGTGACGCTGTACGAGCAGAATCCGGTGATCGCAGCCCTTCTTAAAGATGCCATTCGCCGTGCCAAGAAAAATATGGATCTGAAAGATATTGCCGGTCGTATGAAGGTGATCGAGGGAAACAGTGTAGAAGGTATGTCAAAGCTTCTTGATCCTGTAGACGTGATCTATCTGGATCCCATGTTTCCGGCAAGACAGAAATCCAGCCTGATCAACAAGAAACTTCAATTGATCCAGAAGCTGGAACCACCGTGTTCCGGGGAAAAGGATCTTTTTGATGCAGCTATCAGAGCAAATCCGGATAAGATCATCGTCAAGCGTCCGCTGAAAAGTGAATGTCTTGCCGGCCGGGAGCCGTCTTATACATTGAAGGGGAAGGCAATACGATATGACTGCTATGTATTATAAAGTCAGACACTATCAATACAAAAATCGAATCGGAAATCTTAAGTCTGAAGCTGTAGGCGTGGTAAGCGGGGAAAAACATTTCCCCATATTTCCTGGAAATATGATTTTCAAGCCACTGACGAAATCCAAACCATTTTCCACGCCACTGTATGCTTATGCAGAGGTGTTCTGGTCAACGATCATTAATGAATATTTTATGCCTGCGCCCAGGTATGAACTGGCCATCTGTGAAGGGTATGAGGCAGTAAATGAAAAATATCTTGACTACGGAACGGCAGTACCCATGGCCTATAAAGAAGGAGAATCCCTTTTGAATCTTCTGGAGTTTTTCAGGAAATATCCGGATGAAAAGGTAGATATAGATAATTATGTAAACTATTGTCAGATGTTTTATGATTATAGAGATATTTTTGAAGCTGATTTTTTGCAGGAGCATCAGGAAATGGCGGAACAGCTTGCCATGCAGGTACTGATCTCTGTCCTGAAGGGAGACCAGAATTATCATTATGAAAATGTAGCATTTCTCTGTGATAAAGATGGCGGGATCATAAGTCTTGCACCTATGATCGATCATGAATTTTCTACGTATTTTATGTTTCCGGACGATATTTCCCGTCATGTATACTGGCTGATGGAATTAAGCAAATCCATCCGCGGATGGGAAGTCCGGCCTGGGGAATATGATAATTTCAAAGATCCGGAAGAACGGAAACTAATGGAAAAAAGTGCCACCTGTATTCATAAAAATCTCCTCTATATAAAAGAACATTATCCGCAGACAACGGAAGAATTTCTGGATAAAGCAGAAAAACTGAAAACAGCATTGACGGAAGCTTCAGAGGATTTTCTGATCCGGGGAAATACGGAATATCCGGACTGTGCGGATTCCAGTGCCTGGCTGATCGGAAAAGCCCGATACAAGGATAAAGATGAAGAGAAAGCCAGCGCTTATGAGGCGGAATTATACGGAAAGGGAAAAAAGCTTGATTTCCGGGACGTAAGTATCAGTGCAATAAATGAAATAAAAGCTGTGATCAGTCAGATGGAAGAAGTTTTGAGAAAGAGAGAATAAACAAATGGAACAAACAAAAACAATATTAAAAAAAACCTGGGTGGTGGCAGCGCTTGCCTGCGTCTGCTGTCTCCTCTGGGGGAGTGCGATCCCGCTGATTAAGACAGGATACCGTCTGATGCAGATGGATTCTGCAGATACGGCAAGTCAGATCGTTTTTGCAGGAGTGCGTTTTGCATTGGCAGGAATCCTTGTACTGATCTTTGCATCTTTGCGTGAGCGCAAAGTTCTGCTTCCGGATCGAACTGTTCTGAAATATGCGGTGCCGGTATGTATGGCTCAGACGGTATGTCAGTATTTCTTCTTTTATATAGGTGTGGCACATACCTCCGGTGTAAAAGGCGCTATTATCACAGGTCTTGGGAATTTTATTGCGATCCTGCTGTCCTGCCTTGTTTTTCACAAGGAAAAAATGACCGGGCGAAAGATGCTCGGCTGTATCCTCGGTTTTGCCGGCGTGGTCGTGATCAATCTCATGGGAAATTCTCTGGATGCAGGTTTTAGGCTTACAGGAGAAGGATTTATTCTGATCGCGCAGTTTTCTTACGGAATGTCCACGGTGCTGATCAATATTTTTTCCAGAAAGGTATCTCCGGTGGTGCTCAGCGGAACGCAGTTTACCATGGGCGGGATCATTCTGTTCCTGATCGGAAAAGGGATGGGAGGACATTTCGGAGTGGTAAATGTCGCCGGTATCGGGATTATCTTTTATCTGGCAATGGTGTCTGCGGTGGCCTATACACTGTGGTCAGTGCTGCTTGCCTGGAATGATGTATCCAGGGTAGCGATCTTTGGTTTTGTAAATCCTTTGTTCAGTGTGATCCTGTCTGCACTGGTTCTGGGAGAGGTACATCAGGCATTTAATATGGGAAGTCTCATCGCACTGTTTCTTGTCTGTGTGGGAATTTATGTGGTAAATCAAAAAAAATCTTCATAAGTGGTATTGCAGTTATTGTTCCCAGGCAATATTTTTTGAAACGTGTTGCTGAGAACGGAGTGAACAGTAACGGTCGCAGAATGAACAGTAACGATGCCGGAGTTTTGAAATTGATTTCAATACGGCATTGTGTTAAAATAGCTCCATAAAAAGTGTGAACATAAAAATCCATGCCGGAATAACTGCAGGATCCGGAAGCAGATCCTGCACCGGACAGTAAGGAGGAAAAAATATGGAATTTCAGAAACTGATCGAAGAGAGAAGGACCATCCGTAAATACAGCCCGGAGAGCAGGATCACAAAAGAAGATCTTCTTGCAGTGATCCGGGCCGCTCAGGAAGCACCCAGCTGGAAAAACTCCCAGACCGGAAGATATTATTGTGTAATGTCCGAAGAGATGGTGGAGAAGGTCAGCAGAGAATGTCTGCCGGAAATGAACCAGGCAAAGGCAGAGAATGCCTCCCTGATCGTTACAACCTTTGTACATAACCATGCCGGATTTCAGAAAGACGGAACACCGGATAATGAGCTTGGAAACGGCTGGGGCTGCTATGATCTGGGACTTCAGAACGAGAATCTGATCCTGAAGGCAAGGGAGCTTGGATATGGAACCCTGATCATGGGACTTCGTGCCGGAGACAAGCTCCGTGAAATCCTTTCCATTCCGGAAACAGAAACGGTAATGGCAGTGATCGCCATCGGAAAAGCAGCCGAAGAGCCTGCAAGACCGAAACGTAAAGATGTGGAAGATATTGTGAGATTTTATTAAATAATAGAAGAAATGCCCGGTACATATCAAAATGTTCGGGCATTTTTTAATGGAAATTAAAGAGCAAAATGGTCTAAAAAGGATTGCCTGGAGGAGTGAATTCTGTTATCCTGTAAGAAAACAGCTGTGACAACATGGAAGGGTTTTGAAAAGCAGAGTTTGGGAGAAGCAAAAAAGCAATACAGTAAAAGCAAGGGAGGTTTTTAACCAATATGCAGATCATACATGAAAATGAATACGAAGAAACCATGAAAAATATCGTAACGCCATATCTTCTGTCTCACAGAAGAGAGCTTTATGTACCGGGTGCGGATTATCCGTTTCGTAATGAAAGCAAACGGATCACAGGTAAGATCCATATGCTGCAGTATCTGTCTGATATTGATATGCCTAAAGGTGTGGTAGTCATCAGCCACGGATTCACAGAATCAGCAGTAAAATATGATGAAGTGGCCTATTATTTTCTTAAAGAAGGCTATCATGTATATATTCCGGAGCATTGCGGCCATGGCCGCAGCTATCGTCTTACCGCAGACCCGTCTCTGGTCCATATCGATACATGGCGAAGATATATCCGCGATTTTCTGAAAGCATGCCGCTACATAAAGAAAGCACATCCGGATCTGTCACTTAACTTGTATGCACATTCCATGGGTGGTGCCATCGGTGGTATTGCTGCAGCCTGGGAGCCGGACTGGTTTCACAAGGTGATCCTTTCTTCTCCGATGATCCGTCCTCTTACAGATAATGTTCCGTGGCCGGCAGCCACCGGCATAGCTCTGGAGAAATGCATTTTCGGAAAAGATGAGGAATATGTAGCTGGTCGAAAGCCTTACGATGGCAGCGGTTCTTTTGAGACAAGCTCTGCAACATCAAAACCAAGATACGAGCGATACAAAAATCTCCGTGCAGAACATAAGGAGCTCCAGACCTGGTCTCCATCCTACGGCTGGCTCTGGGCTTCTGCGGAAATGAGCTGGTATCTGCGTCTCTACGGATGGAAAAAATATACGGCACCAATGCTACTCATCCAGGCCCAGACGGAAGATCTGGTGTCTGTCCGTGCCCTGAAAAATTTTGCCGGAAAGATCAATCGCCAGGGAAAAACAAGCTGTGATTATATCCATATGATCGGAACAAAGCATGAGATCTATGGAAGCAGAGGTAAGATCCTGGAGAAATACTGGGGATATATATTTACATTCCTGGACGATACGGAAAATGATATTGATCACAGATAAGTATTTTTACTACAGGTATATCACATATTTAACAACAGGATTGGCAGCTTTTATTCACTTCCTTTCTTTATCATAGTAAAATTATAAAGCTTTTCTCTTATACATTCGACAAAAAATGTGATATAATCTAACGAATCGTCTTTTTGTACAGACAAACGTACAATCCAAAAAGACAAAATTAAATAAGGGAAGGATTATAGAATGTTATCTGTTATTGAATCAGTGAATGCTGCCATAAACAATTTCATCTGGGGCGTTCCTGCAATGATTTGTATTATTGGTGTGGGTCTTTATTTAAGTATCCGCACGAATTTTCTCCAGATCCGGAAATTTCCTTATGCCATCAAGGTAACCATCGGACGTATGCTTCGTAAACGTGAGGCTTCCGATGGAAGTCTGACACCGTTTCAGGCTGTCTGTACCGCCTTGGCTGCTACCGTGGGAACCGGAAATATTGCAGGTGTCGCAGGTGCCATCGCTATCGGAGGACCGGGAGCCGTATTCTGGATGTGGATTTCCGCAATTCTGGGAATGTGTACGAAGTTTTCCGAGGTAACACTTGCGGTACATTTCCGTGAGACCAATGCCAACGGAGATCTGGTTGGCGGACCAATGTATTACATCAAGAACGGCCTTAAGAAACACTGGCACTGGCTGGCATATCTGTTTTCCGCTTTTGGTGTGCTTACTGTTTTCGGAACCGGAAATGCAACCCAGGTTAATACCATTACAACAGCTATTGATTCTGCACTGATCAATTACAATGTGATCGCTGCAGACAATACTTCTACGGTAAACCTTGTTATGGGGATCATCCTTGCGATTCTTGTGGCAATGATCCTGCTTGGCGGAATCAAAAGGATCGGCCAGGTTACAGAAAAGCTGGTACCGTTTATGGCATTGTTTTATATTATTCTTGCCGTCGGTGTAGTTATCATCAACTGGAAAAATGTTCCGGGGGTTTTCAGCGCTATCATCAGAGGGGCATTTAATCCGGCATCTGTGACAGGCGGCGTAGTAGGAAGCTTTTTCATGAGTATGAAAAAAGGTGTTTCCAGAGGTATTTTTTCCAATGAGGCAGGTCTTGGTACCGGTTCCATCGCACATGCCTGTGCAGACACCAGAAAACCTGTAAAACAGGGATTTTTCGGGATCTTTGAGGTATTCACGGACACGATCGTGATCTGTACGCTGACAGCGCTTGTCATCCTCTGCAGCGGGGTGCCGGTTGGTTATGGCGCAGCAGCAGGAGCGGAGCTTACCATCAGCGGTTTTACCAGTACATACGGAAACTGGGTTTCCATCTTTACAGCAGTTGCCATGTGCTGCTTCGCATTTTCCACTATCATTGGATGGGGACTTTACGGAGCCAGATGTGCGGAGTTCCTTTTTAAGGAAAAAGCTATCAGACCTTTTATGGTACTGTACTCTCTGGTAGCAATCATCGGCGCAACTGTTGACCTTGGACTTCTCTGGAGTATCGCAGAGACCTTCAACGGTCTGATGGCGATCCCTAACCTGATTGCAGTATTCCTGCTTTCCGGTGTGGTTGTAAAGCTTGTGAAGGAGTACTTCGCCGGAGAAGGAAAGAACGCCTGAAGGAGTTTTTGAAAAAAAAACTTGACTATCAAAACAAACAGAGTTAGAATTGGTTTAACTCATTAAAGAGTTAACACATAACAGAAGTAAATTCCATGAAGGGAATCAGTAAAGACAGAGGAACCGTCTTCAGAGAGCTGTGACTGGTGTGATGCAGCGTCGGAACTGCCTTGAATATCATCCCTGAGAAGGAAAGCCGAAAGTTTCAGATAAGTAAGTAGGTTTTCACGGGTGCTTCCCGTTACAGAAGTCGCGTATGCCGGTACGTTGCAGAATCGTGCTTGTTTCAATGGAGAAACAGGGTGGTTGCGGAATTTTATATCCGTCCCTGAAAGGGGACGGATTTTTTTTATCCAAAACATTTTAAACCACGCGGTAAGGATCTGAAACCGGAAAAATATACAAAAGGGGAAAGAGTATGAAAGTGTACAAAAAACTCATGAATGCACTTGCAGCAGTAGAAAAAATCGTACTGGTCATTTCCACACTGCTGATCCTTGTGCTGACTGTGGGAAATGTTTTTTCCCGTAAAGTCATCCACCGCTCATGGTCTTTTACAGAAGAACTTGTTGTAGCGGTGTTCGTTCTCATCACACTTCTGGCAGCAGCACTTGCCTGCCGCGAAAAAGGAGGACTGGTAAGTCTGACATTGTTTACAGACCGTCTTCCGAAAAAACTGGAAAAACCATCTGTGATCCTGATCACGGTTCTCAGCATTGTTTTTTCCGCGATCCTGTTTAAATACGGAATGGACAAAGTTCTTACACAGCTGGCAAACGGCAAGAGAACTTTCGTATTGAACTGGCCGGAGTGGATCTTCTGGTCCTTCGTGCCGATCGGAGCAGGCTGTATGATCCTTCATTTTATTGAGTACTGCCTGGACTTCTGCCTGAAAAAAGATGATGAAAAGGAGGACAAATAAATGATCAGTGCAATCTTATTTATCTCCTTCTTTATTTTCCTGATCCTGGGACTTCCCATTGCGATCTGCCTGGGTCTGTCATCTGTATGTGCCATCCTTTATTCCGGCACATCACTGACCATCGTAGCTACAAACATGTACTCAGGAATCAGTAAATTCCTGCTTCTTGCCATCCCGTTCTTCGTTCTGTCCGGAAACATTATGGCAAAAGCCGGTATTTCCAAACGACTGATCAACTTCGTAGATACCTGCGTAGGACATAAAAAGGGCGGTATCGCCATTGTATGTGTTATCGTAGCCTGCTTCTTCGGAGCAATCTCCGGTTCCGGTCCTGCAACGGTTGCGGCACTTGGAGCAGTTCTGATCCCGGCTATGGTTGAGCAGGGCGGTTTCTCCGCACCGTTTTCCACGGCATTGATGGCAACCTCCAGTTCCATCGCTATTGTCATACCGCCGAGTATCGCATTCGTTGTATACGCCTCCATCACAGGTGTATCTATTGCAGATATGTTTATGGCTGGTATCGTTCCGGGACTTCTGATGGGTGTTGCTCTTGTGATCATCGTTATGATCGAGGCAAAGAAACATAACATTCAGCCATCCCGTGAAAAAGCTTCCGCAAAAGAGCGCTGGGATACATTTAAAGATGCATTCTGGGGATTCCTGATGCCGGTTATCATCCTCGGAGGAATTTACGGCGGTATCTTTACACCAACTGAGGCTGCAGCCGTATCTGTTGTTTACGGTCTGTTTGTTGGTATGGTGATCTACCGTGAGGTTAAGCTCAAAGATCTGTTTGACATTCTTGTGGATTCTGCAAAGACAACAGGCGGAATCATGCTGATCGTAGCGAGTGCTTCCCTGTTCTCTTTTGTATGTACCAAGTTTGGTATTGCAAATGCGGCATCGGAGCTTCTTGCCAGCATTGCACATAATCAGTTTACCTTCCTTCTGATCGTAAACATCATTTTCCTGATCGCAGGATGCTTCATTGATGCAAACTCTGCAATGTATATTTTTGTACCGATCATGCTTCCGGTATGTAAGGCTCTGGGCTATGATGTGGTAGCATTCGGTGTTATGGCAACAGTTAACCTTGCGATCGGACAGGTAACACCTCCTGTAGGTGTAAACCTTTTCGTTGCCATCAGTATCAAGATCAAAAAAGGTCTGGAGGTTACTCTTCAGCAGATCTCCAGAGCAGTTATGCCGATGATCGCTGCATCCGTTGCAGTTCTTCTGATCATCACTTATATTCCGGCTGTTTCCACAGCTCTTCCGAAGGCTCTTGCAAAAGAGGGCTCCTATACAGGAGACCAGTCTTCTGACACAGGAAGCCAGAGCTCCAAGGATGCCGGAGACGGAAGTGATTCCTTTAATACCATCGCAGATTACAGTGATCTTGACTGGCCGGAGATGACATGGAACTTCGCATGCTCTACAACGGAGACAAGTACCTGGGCTGACGGCGGACGTAAATTCGGTGAGCTTATGGAAAAAGCAACCGGCGGAAAAGTCAAGGTTAATATTTATGCAGCAGACCAGCTGACAAACGGAAATCAGTCCGAGGGAATCCAGGCACTGATGAACGGAGACCCGGTACAGATCTCCATGCATTCCAATCTGATCTACTCTGCATTTGACCCGAGATTCAATGTAGTATCCCTGCCGTTTATCTATGATTCTTACGATGACGCAGATGCAAAATTTGATGGTGAGGCCGGAGAAAAGCTGAAAGAAATCCTTGGTGAGTACGGACTTCACTGTATGGGAATCGCAGAGAACGGTTTCCGTGAGCTGACAAACAGCAAGCATGAAGTAAAAACAGTAGACGACATGAAGAACCTGAAGGTTCGTGTGGCCGGTTCCAATCTTCTCATGGAATGCTATAAGAGATGGGGCGCAGATGCTACAAATATGAACTGGTCCGAGACCTACACAGCACTTCAGCAGAATACGGTAGAGGGCGAGGAGAACCCGTTGCCGGCTATCGACGCAGCCAGCGTACAGGAGGTACAGCCGTACTGCTCCATGTGGGATGCAATCTATGACTGTCTGTTCTTCTGCATCAACCAGGATATTTATGAAAGCCTGACACCGGAACAGCAGCAGGTTGTTGATGAGGCAGGCCAGAAGGCTGTTGAGTATGAGCGTTATATCAACCGTTCCGGCGACGAAGAGATCATGAGCCGCTGGGAGAAGAGCAACGGTGTGACCTTTACAAAGAAAGAGGATATGGATATCGATTCCTTCAAGAAAGCAGTAGACGGAATCGACGACTGGTTTGTAAACGAGCTTAAGAGTGCAGGCTATGACGATGCACAGGATCTGGTAGATCTTTTTACAGAGGATTCTGTAGATACCGTGGAGGATTACAGTGATCTGAACTGGCCTGAGACAACCTGGAACTTTGCATGCTCCACAACAGAGACAAGCACCTGGGCTGACGGAGGACGTAAGTTCGGTGAGCTCATGGAAAAAGCTACAGGAGGAAAGGTCAAGGTTAACATTTACGCAGCGGATCAGCTGACAAACGGAAACCAGTCCGAGGGAATCCAGGCACTGATGAACGGAGATCCGGTACAGATCTCCATGCATTCCAATCTGATCTACTCTGCATTTGACCCGAGATTTAATGTGGTATCCCTGCCGTTCATTTATGATTCCTATGATGATGCAGATGCGAAGTTTGACGGCGAGGCCGGAGATAAGCTGAAGGAGATCCTTAACGGCTACGGACTCCACTGCATGGGTATTGCAGAGAACGGTTTCCGTGAGCTGACAAACAGCAAGCATGAGGTAAAATCTGTAGATGATATGAAGAATCTGAAGGTTCGTGTAGCCGGCTCTAATCTTCTTATGGAGTGCTATAAGAGATGGGGCGCAGATGCCACAAATATGAACTGGTCCGAGACTTACACAGCACTTCAGCAGAATACGGTAGAGGGCGAGGAGAATCCGTTGCCTGCCATCGATGCAGCCAGTGTACAGGAGGTACAGCCATACTGCTCCATGTGGGATGCCATCTATGACTGTCTGTTCTTCTGTATCAACCAGGATGTTTACGATGCACTGACACCGGAGCAGCAGGCTGTTGTTGATGAGTGCGGCCAGAAAGCCGTAGAGTATGAGCGTTATATCAACCGTTCCAGCGATGATGAGATCAAAGCACGCTGGGCAGACAAAAACGGTGTGACTTTCACAGAGAAAGCTGACATGGATATCGATTCCTTCAAAGAAGCGGTAGACGGCGTAGATGAGTGGTTTGTTCAGGAGCTGAAAGATCAGGGCTATGACGATGGCCAGGATCTGGTAGATCTGTTTACAAAGTAATCTTCATACATAATCATAAAAGGGTAAAATAGCCGGAAAGAGGCAGTTCTGAGAAGATTTTTCAGGGCCGCCTCTTTTCTTTGTGGGCAAAAGATTATATACTGGTAACAGTCCGGTGTCTGCCGGACAGGAGTATTATTGAGATAAAGTAAAGGAAGAAATATGATAAAAATTGATCTGATAACCGGATTTCTCGGATCCGGGAAGACAACATTTATAAAAAAATATGCCTCCTATCTTCTGAAAAAAGGCATGAACATCGGTATCCTGGAAAATGATTTCGGGGCAGTAAATGTGGATATGATGCTGCTTCAGGATCTGATGGGAGACAACTGTGAGCTGGAGATGGTTTCTGGTGGATGTGACGCGGACTGTCACAGACGTCGATTTAAGACAAAACTGATCGCCATGGGAATGTGCGGTTATGACCGTGTGATCGTGGAACCATCCGGAATCTTTGATGTGGATGAGTTTTTTGACGCCCTCCATGAGGAACCACTGGATAAGTGGTATGAGATCGGAAATGTGATCGCTATTGTGGATGCCAAGCTTGCGGAGGATTTTTCTGCGGAAGCGGATTATCTGCTGGCTTCCGAGGTGGCAGATGCAGGTTGCGTACTTCTGAGCAGGAGTCAGGAAGCTACAGAGGAAGAGATCCACAGCACAAAGGAACATCTCAACCGTGCACTTGGTCAGATCCAGTGTAAGCGCCGTCTGGACAGCGAAATCATGGATAAAAACTGGGATGATTTTACAGACGAAGATTTGGAAAAGATCTTGAACTGCAGGTATGTGGCAGAAGATTATGTGAAAGAATCCTATGCAGAAGGCGGTGGATTTGATTCCCTGTTTTTTATGAATGTTCATAAGAGCGAAGAGGAACTTCGGGAAACAGCAGAAAAGATCTTGAACGACCCGTCCTGCGGAGATGTTTTCCGCGTAAAAGGTTTTCTTAAGAAAGAAGACGGACAGTGGCTGGAGCTGAATGCCACCCGCCATGAGATCTGTATCCAGCCAACGAAACTTGGCCAGGAGATCATGATCGTCATCGGAGAAAAACTGAACAAAGAGGTAATTGATGAATACTGGAAATAATACTGCGGGAAAAACAGCGCCGGAGAGATACGTTTCCGAGAAGGCTTTTGAAGAGTTGCCAGATGCTTTTCAGAAGCTTGCAGAGCTGCTTGGTGAAGATCAGTTTGAGCTGGTTGCAGTAAATGAAAAAGATTCTCAGGATATTTATGTACGGAACGGAGAGATACGTCTTGTGTATCTTATGAATGACGCTGTAGAAAGTTTTCTCGTCTTCGGAAATGCCCGTATGACTGGTGTATACAAGTCGGACTATGAGGGGGAGATCCTGGCAGATCTAAGCCGTCAGGGAAGGGAATACATTCTGGTTGTGCATCAGGACGATTCGGTAGTGACGCTGTTTTTTGAAACCCTGACTCTGGAAAAACATCTCTACGATTACAGTCAGATCGGACATTTCTGGGTGGAAGGATATGAATATCTGCGGCAGCTGGAGTACCGTCTGGCGATCCTGCGTGACAAATATGATTATATTGGCGGGGACAGCTGCAATGCTCTGGAGGAGAAGCTTTCCGCACTGGTGGAGTTCCCACCTCTGAACTACTGCTGTTATCCGGCTGTTCCGGAGAAATATATTGTGCCCAGGGAAGAGCCGTGGATCCCTTCAGAAAGAGCTGTTTCGGTAATGAAAGAGATTGCACGTGAGGCGGGAGACCGCACTTTTGTCAGATGGCTGGGGATCTATCGGAGATTTCCGTTTAAATGGATAGCACGGAAGCTGGCAGGAATGCTTCACCGCACGAAACACATCCAGGTGACAATGTGCCTTTCCGGGAAACTGCAGGAAGCTTCTGCCGGATACGGAGATCGTTCTTTTGGAAAAGAAGCGGATGAACAGTTGAAAGTTCTGGTGGAAAAAGCCCGGGGAAAACAGGCAGAACTGAAAAAACAGGGAACAGAGTCGGAAGTGCTCAGGGAGGAACCTTTTACCATTGCCAGAGATTCTCTTGGATTTAAAGTTTATCTTATGAAATGGAACAAAGGAAGAAAAGACTGTACCGTTGAGATTGAAGAAATGTGACAAAGGAATTTGTTATTTACAGGAAATATCTGTGAAGTGTTTTTGCCCGGCGGGGATTGCTTTTTTAAAAACACTGGGGTATAATCTAACGGAAAGAGTTAAGAACAGCCCTTTAATTAAGAAAGGAGATTTTTAAAATGAAAGTAACACATATTACAGATATCGATAAATTTTTTGAGGTAATTGACAGCTGCAAGGGTAGAGTAGAGCTTGTAACAGGAGAGGGAGACAGACTGAACCTGAAATCCAAGCTTTCCCAGTATGTATCTCTTGCAAACATCTTTTCCGCTGGTGAGATCCCGGAGCTTGAGATCGTTGCAGCAGAGAAAGAGGATATCGACAAGCTTATGAACTTTATGATCAACGGCTGATAAGAGGAACGATTTTCAGGGATGTGAGCTTTTCACATCCCTGTCTTAATCTGGATGCAAAACAGAACACGAATGTCTGTTTTACAAAATGGATATAATGATAACAGAGAGAGAAACAAGAATTTTTCTCTTCCATCATGATCATAACAGGATACAACCAGGGGGTATAAACACTTCCTGGTCAAACTACGTTAAAAGGAGTGTATACAAAATGGTAAAAATTGATATTATCTCCGGTTTCCTTGGTGCCGGAAAAACAACTCTGATCAAAAAACTTCTGAAAGACGGATTTCAGGGTGAGCAGGTCGTACTGATCGAGAACGAGTTTGGTGAGATCGGTATTGACGGTGGTTTCCTGAAAGAGGCCGGAATCCAGATCCGTGAGATGAATTCCGGATGTATCTGCTGCTCACTGGTTGGAGATTTCGGTACTTCCCTGAAAGAAGTTGTTACCAAATACAACCCGGACAGAATCCTCATCGAGCCATCCGGAGTTGGTAAACTTTCTGACGTTATCAAAGCTGTACAGGGTGTTCAGGATGAGGTTGACATCAAACTGAACAGCTATACAACTGTTGTTGATGCCAAGAAATGCAAGATGTACATGAAGAACTTCGGTGAGTTCTTTGACAATCAGATCCAGTATGCAGGCGCCATCATCATGAGCCGTACAGATATCGCAACTGAGAAGAAAGTTCAGGAGTCCCTGGAGCTTCTTCGCAGCCTGAATAAAGATGCAGCCATCATCACAACTCCGATTGAGAATCTTGACGGAAAGAAACTGGTAGAGGTTATGGAGCATCCGGTATCTCTGGAGCAGGAGATGCTTGAGGAAGAGCATGAGCATCATCACCATCATCATGACGACGAGTGTGGCTGTGGACATGATCACGATCATGAAGAGCATGAGCATCATCACCATGATCATGATGAGGAGTGCGGCTGCGGCCATGATCACGATCACGAGGAGCATCATCATCACGACCATGACGAGGAGTGCGGCTGTGGACACGATCATGATCACGAGGAGCACGAGCATCATCATCACGACCATGACGGCGCGTGTGGCTGCGGCCATGATCATGACCATGAGCACCATCATCACCACGACGGTGAGTGCGGCTGTGGACATGACCATCATCACCATCATGCAGATGAGGTCTTCACAAGCTGGGGCCGTGAGACAATTAAAAAATTCACACGTGAGGGACTTGAGAAGATCCTTGAGGCACTTTCCGAGTCTGACAAATATGGTATCATCCTCCGTGCAAAAGGAATGCTTCCGGCAGAGGACGGAACATGGATCTATTTTGATATGGTTCCGGAAGAAACCGAGATCCGTGAGGGCGCACCGGAATATACAGGCCGTCTGTGCGTGATCGGTTCCAAACTTGACGAGCATGCTCTGGAAGAGCTTTTTGGAATCGCATAAAAACAGAACATAAGAGAAATTTTTCAGATTTTATATTACAGAAAGGAAATGGATACTGTCCGGATTAACGGATAGTATCTTACAGGATAAATTTATGGAAGAGATCAAAGTTCCCATTTATCTGATCACAGGTTTTCTGGAAAGTGGCAAGACCTCTTTCCTGAGCTTTACCCTGCAGCAGGATTATTTTCAGGTTGAGGGAAAAACACTTCTTATCCTCTGCGAAGAAGGAGAAGAGGAGTATGATGAGGAAGCCCTGAAAAAGAGCAACACCGTTGTGGAGGTTATCGACAGCGAGGAAGAACTGACACCGGAGAGACTTGCGGCAATGGATATCCTGCATCAGCCGGAACGTGTGATTATTGAGTACAATGGCATGTGGCTGGTAAGCAAGTTTGAAGAGATGGAAAAACCGGCAGGCTGGGGAGTGGAACAGCACATTACCTGTGTGGATGCCAGCACATTCCAGGTTTATATGGCAAACATGAAGTCCCTTTTTATGGACATGGTCCGCAATGCAGATATGGTTATCTTTAACCGCTGCCAGGAGGACGATCCGCTTCCTTCCTACAGAAGAAGCATCAAGGTAGTTAACCAGCGTGCGGAGATCATCTTTGAGGATGAGGAAGGCGAGCTTGGCGATCTTTTTGAGGATGAGATGCCATTTGACATTGATGCGCCGGTGATCGATATCCTTCCGGAAGATTATGGTATCTGGTTTGTGGATTCCATGGATCACCCAGACCGTTATGTGGGAAAAACCGTCCATTTCAAGGCACGTGCCCTGAAACCGCGTGGAATGGGAAGCAAATTCTTTGTTCCAGGAAGAACAGCCATGACATGTTGTGCAGATGATACCACATTCCTGGGATATATCTGCAAAAGCGCTTTTGCCCCGAAGATTGCAGAAGGACAGTGGGTGGAAGTTACCGCGAAGGTTGCTTTTGAGAAGAGAATGGAATATCAGGGAGAGGGTATTGTACTTTATGCAGAGCATGTGGAAGTGTGCGAGCCTCTTGCTGATGAGATGGTATATTTCAACTAACTGAGGAGTTTTTATGTATTTAATTGCAGGTTTGGGAAATCCGGGAAAGCAGTATGAGGCTACCCGCCATAACATGGGATTTGACACCATCGACTGCCTTGTGGAGAAGCATAATATCCCACAGGGCGGCGTAAAATTTAATGCCATGTATGGAAAAAGCATCATCGGCGGTGAAAAAGCCATTCTGATGAAACCGCTTTCCTATATGAATTTAAGCGGCGGTCCGATTCAGGAGATGTCCAGCTATTTCAAGATCGATCCGGAGACAGAGCTGATCGTGATCTACGATGATATCGATCTGGAACCGGGACAGCTTCGTATCCGCAAAAAAGGCAGTGCAGGCGGACATAACGGGATCAAGGATATTATCCGTCGTCTTGGAACTGAGAAGTTTATCCGTATCCGTGTTGGTGTTGGTGCGAAACCGAAAGACTGGGATCTGGCAGATTTTGTGCTGGGTCATTTTTCGGACAGCGACCGCAAGCTTGTGGACGAGGGAATCAACGATGCGGCGGAAGCCGTGGAAATGATCCTGTCCGAGGGCGTGGATGCGGCGATGAATAAGTATAACAGGAAAAAGCCTAAGAATTGAGGTTTGTATGGAAGCATTTTTGCAGCCTCTGCAGGGCCTTGCAGAGTTTGAAGAAATAAAAAAGCGCTGTGGCGCAAACCGCGGAATTCTTAATGTTTCCGGATGTATGGAGTCCCAGAAAGTCCATCTGATGTATGGACTTTCCGGGCTTTTTCCATGTCATCTGATCCTTGCGGATGATGAACGTAACGCAAAGGAAATTTATGAGGATTACCGCTTCTATGACAAAAATGTATATTTTTATCCGGCAAAAGATCTTCTGTTTTTTCAGGCAGACATTCATGGAAATCTTCTGATCCGGCAGCGGATGCGTGTGATCCGGGCACTTCTGGAGCAGGAAGAAGTGACGGTGGTTACCAGCATAGACGGATGCATGGATTTTTTGATGCCTCTGGAAAAGATCAAAAGCAGCCTTCTTCATTTTAAAAGTGACAGTGTGATCGATCTGGATCAGCTGAAAGCAGATCTGGTGGATCTGGGATATGAGCGGGTTGGCCAGGTGGAGCTTCCGGGACAGTTTTCCGTGCGGGGAGGGATCATTGATATCTATCCGCTGACGGAGGAGAATCCATGGCGTATTGAACTCTGGGATGATGAGATCGATTCCATCCGGAGTTTTGATGCAGAAAGCCAGAGATCTCTGGAAAATATAGATGAGATCACCATTTATCCGGCTACAGAAAAGATGGACTGCGAGGATATGGTATCTTTCCTGGATTATTTTCCGGAAGAAAAAACACTGCTGTTTCTGGATGAGCTGAACCATCTGGCAGAAAACGGCGAAGGTGTGGAGGAAGAGTACCGTCAGAGCCGCATGCACAGGGAGGAAAAAGGCGAGGCAAATCTTCCGGAACAGTGGCTCTGTGGTTTTCAGGAAGTGCAGAAGAAACTGAACAGACGGAACTGTGTGGCTGTGTCCGCACTTTCTCCGAGACGTTCTGGCTGGAAGATCAATGAGGAATTTGATCTCACAGTGAAATCTGTGGATTCTTACAACAGCAGTTTTGAACTTCTGGTAAAAGATCTTCTCCAGTATAAAAGTCAGGGTTATCGGATCGCCTTGCTTTCCGGTTCCAGGACAAGGGCAGAGCGCCTGGCAAAAGATCTCTCAGAGGAAGGCCTGAATGCTTTTTACAGCCAGGATACAGACCGTATCATAAGCCACGGGGAGATCATGGTTGTTTATGGTCATGCGCGCCGTGGTTTTCAGTATCCGCTGATCAAATTTGCGGTGATGACAGAAACGGATATTTTCGGCAAAGAGCAGAAGAAGCGCAAAAAAAAGAAAAAGTACAGCGGAAACCGTATCCAGGATTTTGCGGAGCTTTCCATTGGGGATCTGGTTGTCCACGAAAAACACGGACTTGGAATTTATCGTGGAATTGAAAAAGTGGAAGTGGACCGAGTTGTAAAAGATTACATCAAGATCGAATACCGTGGTGGCAGCAATCTCTACATTCTGGCGACCCAGCTGGATGCTCTGCAGAAATATTCCGGATCTTCCGAAAATGCAAAAACGCCCAAGCTGAACAAACTTGGCGGACAGGAGTGGAACAAGACAAAGAGCCGTGTTAAAGGTGCGGTAAAAAATATCGCAAAAGAGCTGGTGGAGCTTTATGCAGTGCGCCAGGAAAAAGAGGGCTATGTCTGTGGCCCGGATACGGTCTGGCAGAAGGAATTTGAAGAAATGTTTCCTTATGAGGAGACAGAGGATCAGCTGGCAGCCATTGAGGATACCAAGAAGGATATGGAAAGTACCAAGATCATGGATCGACTTGTGTGTGGTGACGTTGGTTACGGGAAGACAGAAGTTGCTTTGAGAGCTGCGTTTAAGGCAGTTCAGGAAAGCCGCCAGGTAGTTTATCTGGTGCCGACTACCATTCTTGCCCAGCAGCATTACAACACCTTTGTGCAGCGTATGAAGGAGTTTCCGGTGAAAGTGGATCTTCTCTGCCGGTTCCGTACTTCTGCCCAGCAGAAAAAGACCATCGAGGGGATTAAAAAAGGTCAGGTGGATATTGTGATCGGTACCCACAGGGTTCTTTCCAAAGATGTGGAATTTAAGAATCTGGGCCTTCTGATCATTGATGAGGAACAGCGTTTCGGTGTCACTCATAAAGAAAAGATCAAGCAGATGAAAAAAGATGTGGATGTGCTGACACTGACTGCAACTCCGATTCCCCGAACTCTTCATATGAGTCTCATTGGTATCCGTGACATGAGTGTTCTGGAAGAGCCGCCTATGGACCGTGTGCCGATCCAGACGTATGTTATGGAATATGATGAGGAGACTGTCCGGGAGGCTATCCGCAGGGAACTTCGACGTGGCGGCCAGGTTTATTATGTATACAATCGGGTTAATGATATTGCGGAGGTAGCTCTTCGCATATCGAAGCTGGTGCCGGAAGCCAGGGTGGATTTTGCCCATGGTCAGATGAGCCAGAGGGAACTGGAGCAGGTGATGTATGATTTTATCAACGGAGATGTGGATGTACTGGTTTCCACTACCATTATTGAGACGGGACTGGATATCTCCAATGTAAATACCATGATCATCCATGATTCCGACCGATATGGTCTTTCTCAGCTGTATCAGCTTCGCGGACGTGTAGGACGTTCTAACCGTACTGCCTATGCGTTTCTGATGTATACGAAGAATAAGATGCTTCAGGAGACAGCGGAAAAGCGACTCAGCGCCATGCGGGAATATTCGGATCTTGGAAGCGGCTTTAAGATCGCCATGAAGGATCTGGAGCTCCGTGGAGCAGGAAATCTTCTTGGAGCTCAGCAGCATGGCCATATGAACGCGGTGGGCTATGACCTTTATTGCAAAATGCTCAGTGAGGCTGTCAAGGAGGCTAAGGGAATCCAGACTATGGATGATTTTGAGACGACCATTGATCTTAATATCGATGCATTTATTCCGGATTCCTACATCAGCAACGAATTTCAGAAACTGGATATTTACAAGCGAATTGCCGGTATTGAGAGTCAGCAGGAGTATGACGATATGCTGGAAGAGCTGATCGACCGTTTTGGTGAGCCGACGAAAGCAGTACTGAATCTTCTTGCCATTGCAAGACTGAAGGCCCTTGCTCATCAGGGATATGTGACGGAGATCAAGCAGCTTGGAAAAGATGTCCGGATCACGCTCTATGAAAAGGCTAAGCTGGATCCCGCAGGTATCCCGGCTATTATGGCGCAGTACCGGAGAGGTTTGCAGTTTAAGGCTGATCATGAGCCGAAATTTATCCTGACACCACAGGGAAGGCTGATCGAAGAGTTGATGAAGTTTGCGGGGGAGTTGGCAAAACTGGCAGAGCCACTGGAGTAAAGGGAAGAATCAGCTAAGCTTAGGGTTATCCACGGGAAAAAACATCCGGTCTGTGGATACCGGATATTTTCCCGGAAAGACTTGTGGATAATTTGTGAAATGTCGTGTAAGTTCGTGAAATTCCTTGCTCTTAAAGGTGAAAACGTTTATAATCAAGTATTATGGAATAAGAGCCGGACCGTGATTCTTATGGACGGATAGATGGAGGATGAAATGAGAAATTCAGTAAAGAAAGCGGCAGTTACTGCTCTTGTCTGCGTTACAGCGGCAGGAATGATGGCAGGCTGCGGAAATAAAAAACTCGATGGTACAAAGATCGCAGTGACAGTCAATAAGCAGGAAATCCCGTTTGGCGTTGTAAGTCTGGCAGCACGTATGCAGCAGGCACAGGCTGAGGCAATGTACAAGATGTATCTTGGCGGCGGAAGCGACATGTCTATCTGGAGTACCAAGATGGGTGATGATTCCGATGAGACTTACGGTGAAAATGCGGTAACAACTTCTGTTGAAACTGTTGAAAAGATGTGTCTGGAGAAAGAACACGCTTCCGAGTATGATGTTGAAATCACAGATGATGAGCAGAAGGCTCTTGAGGAAGCTGCCAAAAACTTTATGGCTGCCAATTCCGATGAGACAATTGCAGAGCTTGCGGTTGATGAAGATATGGTAAAGACTTTCCTCGAGCTTGAAACATACGATGTGAAGATGAAGGATGCCATTGAAGCCAAAGCGGACGTGAAGCTGGATGAGAAAGAATATCAGCAGATGTCTTTCAGCTATGCAAGCGCGAAGGTCAGCGGAGATGATCTTTCTGATGATGATATCAAGACAAATAAAGAGAATCTCCAGAAATTCTTTGACAAGGTTAAAGAAGATCCTACTGCAGACTTCAATACTCTTGGAGATGAGATTTCTAAAGATATGACAGCAACAACCGGTACCTGTCCGACTTATGAGGAAGGCGATGACAGTGCGGCTAACGGAACTACTTATCCGGATGAGGTCCGTACCGCATTAAGAAAACTGGATGAAGGTGCACTGAACGAGGAGATTATCAAGACAGATTCCGTATGGTATGTGGTAAGACTGGATTCCAAGAATGATGAAACAGCAACAGAGAGTAAGAAAGAGTCTCTGACAAATACCAAGAAGGATGATTTTTATAACGATACTACAGATGGATGGAAGAAAAAAGCCGACATCAAAGAAGAGAAAAAACTGATCAAGAAAATTAAGATCACAGATAATCACAGCTTTACAATCCAGACTCCGACACCTACACCGGATCCGAATGTGACAGAGACACCGGCAGCTGAGGACTCCGCAGCAGCAGATTCCACAGCAGTAACCGAAACACCGGCAGCATCTGAGGCCGAAACAGAGGCAACGGAGACACCGGCGGCTGAGGAGAGTGAGACTACGGTTGCAGCAGAGGATGAGACTGCAGAGACAGATACTGAGGCGGAGACTACAGCTACACCTGAGGCAGAGAAATAAAATACGGAATATGACAAGATAAAAGAACGGGAAGTGTACGATTTATAGTACACTTCCCGTTTTGCGTTCATGAGCGGGATGTAATTATCAGATCAGATTCAGATGCTCTAATGCATGATAAATGCCATCTTTATCAACTGCGCTTGTCTGCCAGGTGCAGTCTTTTTCGATGCCCCCATAAGCATTTCCCATGGCGACGCTGATACCGGCTGCTTTCAGCATGGGGAGATCGTTTGGGCTGTCTCCGAATGCATAGCAGTTTTCTTTCGGGATGGAAAAACGATCCAGGAGAAATTCCATTCCGGTTGCCTTGCTGGTGCCTTTCTGGGTTACTTCCCAGATGCCATCTTCATGATCAAAAACAGTATAATGATCGTTACAGAATTTACGGAATTTTTCTACGTCAGAGTCCGGCAGTATATGTGCGAGGAATTTATCATAGGAATATGTGCAGGCGTCCTCACGGTTAAATTTGGTGATGTCAGTCATTGGAATCTCTTTTCGCATTCTGGCTCCGAATTCGGACTGTGCGGGAGAGGCTCCGTCATACAGGATCGCAGTGTTGGATTCGAACATTGCCTCGATCTTACATTTTCGGAGAAGATCTACGGTCTCCTTGCACAGAAGGTTGGGGACTGTACGGAAAAAAAGAAGTTTGTTATCCATGTAAATGTGGGTTCCACAGCCATATACATAGCCATCAAAATGGAGTTCGGAAATTTCTTCCGGCATCATGGCTTTGGTGCGGCCGGTGTTGATGAAGAGAAGATGGCCGTTTTCGTGTGCTTTTTTGAGAGCGAGCTTTGTACTTTCCGGAACTGTGAAAGGATGTGGAGTGAGCAGAGTTCCATCTATGTCGAAGAATAAGATTTTTTTATTGTTCATAAGATCCTCCTTATGGTCAAGCGGATATTCGCAATCCGCTTCGCTATGTAGCTCTACACCAAATAACTGCTCCGCAGTTTATCAGGAGGAGCTTCTTGCACTCCTCCTGATACAAGCAAGTCCCCACCCACTACTTATTGCTTTTCGCAACCCCGCAGGGGACTTACTTGATTTGGTTAAAAAGGTATTTCTTCTGATTCGTTTTCAGCGTTGGAGAGAGAGATGTCAGAAATTTCTTCCGGCGGATTCAGTGCGCTGACACGGATTCCATTGAGCTCTACCTCACTTTCCATTGGGATGACCAGGCATTTCCGTCCGTCAATGATGCGGGTCTCGACCAGGTCTGCACGGTCAGGTGCTACGTGGATCACGACATCCGGAGTTTTAATCTCGAATTTTCTGGTGTTGGTGATGTTGGAAGCTACCAGAGAAGATTTTTCCCCGGCGGCAAGCTCGTATTGTTCGTCAAAATTCTGAAGCTTGTCGTCCTCCACACCGCATTCTTCAAAGAGACGCTTTACTTCGGACTTGGTGAGAACAACTGGTTCCGGTTCGTCTTTTTGGGATTCAATGAGATCGTTGAGCTTTTCGTGGATCTCAAGAACTGTATCGTAGGCACAGTCATCGCCAAGGGTTTCTTCTACCAGAGCATTGAAGGAGTCACGCTGGGTTGCTGCGGACAGTGGTGTGGTGCAGCCGAAGACTTCTTCCATCATGGTGGAACGGAGGTTTTCGGCGTTTTTGGTGTAGTAGAGGAGCCCGTGGATGTCGGTGCTGCGGTCGTTGAACTGCGGGAAAAGGAATCCCCAGTCAGGCATTTCCACCAGCCAGTCACGGATACGGTCTTCGATATTGTTGGTCTCTGCGTTGTAGTGCAGGCCTGCCTTGGAGAGCTTGACCGGGCAGATGCTGCAGAGGATATGGTCGTAGATCTCATCGGAGGCGTCGAACATTTCGGCTCCGTCGGAGGATTTGCCGGGAATATCGTAGACTGCGTGGATGAGGATGATGTAGTAGTTTTCACCATAGTCGTAGTTTTCGATGATTTTGTCGTAGAAGGCTTCGGTGAGGGTGTCGTCGGTGAGTTTGCTTTCACGAAGCTTCATAAGGAAGTTCTGGGTTCCGCCTTCCGCTTCCTGGTCCAGAGGAAATTCCATGTTGATGAGGTTTTTTCCGATGGTGCCGGTGAGGGTTTTTCGGAAGATGTCGAAGTATTTGAAAGTTTCTTCTTCTGATAAGGATAAAAAGGCTTCTTTGAGTTCGGTTTTTTTGTTTTTTTCGCCGTCTACGTAACAGCCGCAGATGCGGGTGATGGAACATCGGTCGGGGGTGAACTGTTTTTTTATTTCTGCGATTTCTTTTTTATTCATGTGTGGTTTACCTCGGTTTTTTGATTAGTTTGATTATAGCACAGGTGTTTGGTGGGGGCAAGGTGACGCAGACGGACGTGTGAGATTTGCAGCAGAAGTCCGGGTGCCGTCGTTTCGCCTGGTCATACTAAGCGTCTGAGGTGTCTCACGGAGCGGCCGGCCCATAACTCGCCATGTACGCTGATGCGTACCTGGTTCAGACAGATGGGCCTTACCCTGCGGCTTGTGGCTGCCGGGTACCTCTCCGTGAGCCACCTCACACGCTAAGTATGAACCAAGGCTCACTCCAAAGCACCTGGACTTCTGCTGCAAATCTCGCACTGTGCTGGATGGCTGGGAGGAAAGGCTGAGATTGTTTGTGGTTTGACGGGAGGTTGAGAGCGTCGGCGCGTTGCTGGACGCCTGGAGGGATGTCGAATTTTTGGGATGGTTTTTTGTGGTGTTGTGATGGGATGTGTGGTATGATTTATGTATCTTATAAGATCTGGCCATTTATTTGGTTTCTTTTGGCTTCAATGTCTGAAGCGTTTTTTCAAAAATATTTATAAAAACTGTATACAGGGTTTCTGCAGTGTTTGTTTGATGGTATAATTATAGATACCAGAAGGAGTATTGTTTGAGTGATAATACGATTTTTGATGATGTTTTTCGTACTATGATGGAGAAGATGACGTTTCTGGTCGTGCCTTTGATCAATGATGTTTTTCATACGTCGTATCCGGCTGATGTGGAGATTGTGCAGTTGCGTAATGAGTATCAGCGGGTGGATGGTGAGATTATTACGGATTCGCGGTTGTTGATCGGAAATAAGATTTATCACATAGAATGTCAGAGTACGGATGACACGACGATGGCTGTACGGATGATTGAGTATGATTTTGCAACTGCTGTTGAATTTGCAAGGAAGCAGGGACGGAGGTATCGGATGGAGTTTCCACGTTCTTGTGTGTTGTATCTGAGAAGTGGTAGCAATACGCCGGATTTTCTGGAAGTGGATGTGGTTTTTCCGGATGGAGAATGTCATTTGTACAGAGTGCCCACGATTAAAGTTGATAATTATACAAAAGATAAGATATTTGAGAAGAGTCTTCTCATGCTGCTTCCTTTTTATATCATGAGATATGAGAAAAGAGGGCATGAGATGAGTGAGGATCCGCAACTTTTTCAGGAATTGCTGAATGAATATGAGGTGATCCGGAGTAAACTGGAAGTGGAGATTACTGAAGCTGGAAGGTCTGAACTGTTCAGTGATCTGATTGGACTGATCACTCGGATATCTGATTATATTTTCAGAAACGAGGAGAAAGTCCGGAAAGGAATAGGTGAGGTTATGGGCGGACATGTTCTGGAACTGGAATCTGAGAAAAGGGCAAGATTGCTTGCGGAAGCTAAAGAACAGGCTGAAGCATTGGGATTAGAACGAGGAATGGCTCAAGGAATGGCTCAAGGAATGGCTCAAGGAATGGCTCAAGGAATGGCCCAAGGAATGACCCAAGGAATGGCCCAGGGTGAGGAGCGTCTTAGTGTTCTGATCAACAGGCTTATCCTTGATGGCCGGGGTGATGAGATTCAGAAGGTTGTTACGGATAAAGAAATGCGTGAAGCCATGTACAGAGAATATCAATTATAAGCAGAAATCATAAAGAGGAAGCCATAGGGATATCGATGTTATCTATGAAGCATTGGTTAATATATGGCTTCCTCTTTGTTTGCAGATTCGGGTCAAGCGGATATTCGCAACCCCGCAGGGGACTTACTTGATTTGGTTAAACTTATAATACAGAATATCCATAGCTGCTGACAATGGCATCGATCTTTTGACGGCTTTTGCACAGTGGGCAGTTATCGGAGCGGTAGGAGTGGTAGTCCGGGATGTCTCTGGCCTGGAAAATAGAGTGGACAGGGAGGGTGGCTACGCTGTCTACGCTGCTGTAGATGGCTGCGACACCGCGAATCTTGCCACCGTAATAGAGAATGCTTTCGATGGCACGGTTCAGTGTGGAACCGGTGGTAATGGAACCGTTGAGGATGAGGATGTTTTTACCATTGATCATCGGCTCATAGTTGTCGCGGAAGATCATCTGTCCGGTGCTGTTGAATTCCGGTGTGATGACGTAAATGGTCTGGTGAGCGTTCATGGAAAGTACACCGGCTTTGGTCAGTTCTTCAGCGAGATAGGCACCGATCACTTCAAGTCCGTCCATGCAGACGATGGTGTCTACCGGAATGGATGCTTCATAATTTGTTGCGAGAGTGGCTGCGATACGTTGCGCTTCAGCGCATCTGGATTTCATGGTGGTGAGGTCCAGATAATGCGTGATATGAGACTGAGAAGTTACGAAATGTCCCGGAATCATTTTCAGCTGAATGCGGCTGTCACTACGTGCATAGATTTTAATCATTTTGTCCTGATCCATAATAAAAACCTCCTGTCATGATCGTGTTTTACGTGGCTGTTCAGGAGTATTGTCCTGAAAGATTGCGAAACAGATTTAGTTAATGTGCATATTATACCATTAACTTCAAAAAAATGGAATAATGTACTGCAAAATATACAAAAAAATATTCTGAAATACTAATAACTTTGTTAAAAAATGCCCGATATTATGAATTTTTTGACAATGAGAATGCAGCGAAGTGGAATGCGAGTGGCTGGTGTTATGTATAAAAAGAGGAGGAGGGGAATCACTGTGGATTCCCCTCCTCCTGTGAAAGTGAGTCATTGTTATCCTTCAATAGATACATATTTGTCAGCTTCGATTTCTTCGGCTGCTTTTTTCGGAACGGAAAGTCTCAGAACACCATTCTCGAATTTAGCATGAACATCTTCGTTCTTTACGCCATTACCAACATAGAAGCTTCTGCTTGTGCTGCCTGCATAACGCTCACGGCGGATATAATTGCCTTTTTTATCTTCCTCATCTTTATCAAGGCCTTTGGCAGCGGAGATAGTAAGATAACCATCTTTCAGCTGTACCTGAACTTCATCTTTCTTAAATCCAGGAAGATCTACATCCAGTTCATAGCCTTTATCAGTCTCACGTACATCAGTTTTCATAATATTTTTGGCATGTTTGCCATAAAGAGGATTCTTGCCGCCAAAGAAGTTATCTCTGAAACCAAAATCATCCATCCAGTCATCAAATAAGTTTTCTCCAAATACACTCGGGAACATCATAAGTCATTTCTCCTTTCAAATTGAAACGCCGTTCCGGCGGATCGGATCAAGGGGATCCAGCTGTTGTCGGTCTTACCATTGCGGTTTATTCCGCTGTGGTGATGTCTTAGTTATCTGGAACATCCGGAAGCTCTTCTTTTTTTCTCTCTTCCTTTGTTCTGTATGTACTATAACACGTATTATTAGCACTGTCAAGCCTTGAGTGCTAATTTTTTGTGAAGAATTTGTGAACGGTAAAATGAAAAAGTAACTTCCACCCTTAGTCATATCAAAGACACGGATTGAACATTCTGCAATGTTATAGAAACTTTAAAGCATAGAAAAAAGAAAAAAAATCAATATAATAAGGCATATAGATGACATGCGTTGAAGAAAAATTTTAACCAAATCAAGTAAGTCCCCTGCGGGGTTGCGAAAAGCAATAAGCAGTGGGTGGGGACTTGCTTGTATCAGGAGGAGTGCAAGCTCCTCCTGATAAACTGCGGAGCAGTTATTTGGTGTAGAGCTACGTAGCAAAGCGGATTGCGAATATCCGCTTGACTATGTCATTTTGGATTGGACTGACAATAAAAGGATGTGCTGAATAGTTGGAAAAATGCAGGAGGAGAAAGAAATGAAGAAAAAATATGCAGATTTTAAACTGGGTGTACCGGATTATGTAACTGTGGAGACAGAAGATGAGAGACTGGTATGCCAGGGAGGACAGCCGACAGTAACGGCCGGTGCGACTACCGTGGAATTTCAGGATGCAGGTGAACATGAGGATATATTTGTCACCTCAGAGGATGCAGTGAGATGTGTAAAACTGAGATGGAATTACAAGATCCCAAAATCCGCCAGATTCCTGGGAGATGCCTGGGAACGTACCTATGGTGATGTGGAATGGCATGGAATGAGCGGTAATCGTTATCTGCCATGGTATTTTTTGGCGAAGCTTTCTGAGAAAGTCCTCTGCTTTGGTGTAAAGGTCCGCCCTTCCGCTATGTGCTGCTGGCAGGCAGATACAAAGGGAATCACATTATTTCTGGATGTTCGCTGCGGTAATACAGGAGTACAGTTGAAAGGAAGAAAGCTGCATGCCGCACAGATCGTCTGCATGGAATCAGAAGGAGCAGATACTTTTGAGACTGCACAGGAATTCTGTAAAAAAATGTGTACAGATCCGATTTTCCCGGAGTTCCCGGTATATGGAAGCAACAACTGGTACTATGCTTACGGCGACAGCTCTGAAGAGGAGATCTTAAGTGATACCGATTACATCCTGAAACTGACTGAAGGGGTAAAAAATCCTCCATTCATGGTTATTGATGACTGCTGGCAGGAGCATCACCGCCTGGACGAATACAACGGAGGACCATGGACAAAAGGTAACGCCAAGTTCCCGGATATGAAAGGCCTTGCAGACAAGCTGAAAGAAAAAGGTGTCCGCCCGGGAATCTGGGTACGTCTGCTTCTTAATGAGGATGAGAACATCCCGGATGAGTGGAGGATTTCCTATAATGACTGTCTCGACCCGTCCCATCCGGACGCACTGGCATATATCCGAAGAGATATCGAACGGATCTGCGACTGGGGATACACTCTGATCAAACATGATTTTTCAACTTTTGATCTTTTTGGAAAATGGGGATTTGAGGCAAATTTAAGAGATAATTCCATGGAGAAATGGCATTTCTACGACCAGACCAAAACCAGTGCAGAAATTGTAAAAATGCTTTATCAGGAAGTTTACGGTGCTTCCCGCAGTAATAACGCAGTGATCATCGGCTGCAATACTATCGGACACCTTGGCGCAGGTCTGATGCATCTGAACCGGACCGGTGATGATACCAGCGGACGTATCTGGGAGCGTACCAGAAGAATGGGTGTAAATACACTGGCATTCCGTCTCCCACAGCACAATGCTTTTTATCATATTGATGCAGACTGTGTAGGTATTTTCGGAATGATCCCGTGGGATAAAAACCGTCAGTGGGCAGACGTTCTTGCAAAGAGCGGCACACCACTGTTTGTATCCGCAAAACCTGGAGTTCTGAACCCGGAAGAATTTGAGGAGCTTCATCAGATCATGCTGCGGGCATCAGAACAGAAAGAGCATTTTGTTCCGCTTGACTGGGAGGAGATCGACTGCCCGGAAGTATGGGGAGAAAACGGCGAGACCATCACGTACGACTGGTATGATAACGAAGGTCCGACCATGGATGCGACAGTAGAATATTACAATGCAAAGGTAGTTGTTCCGTAAATCCGAAGAAGTGATTCAGCAATCCAGAAGATCCTCGGCATGATGATATTTTTCCCGGTATTCCCGGGGCGTCATGCCGGTTTCTTTTTTGAAGGCGCGGGAAAAGGCAAAAGGATTCTGATATCCGCAGGAGATCGCCACGCTGGATACAGGGATATCCGTGATCGTCAGAAGTTCCCGGGCATTGATGATCTTGGCTGAAGTCAGGAAAGCCTGGGGCGTGGTTCCAAGATGTTTTTTAAAAAGTCCGTAAAGGTGACTGCGGCTGATATGCAGATAGTCAGCAACATCGGTCACAGTAATATCCTGAAGCGGACTTTTTTTGATGTAATCAACAGCCTGTGTGATATAAAAATTTTCGTTGGATTCCATGGTCGTGTAGGAAGCGTGAAATTCTTCCTCCAGCATGGCGATGATCCGGTAAAGACCGCTCTGGATATAAGCTTCGCTGGAAGGTGTCAGCTGTGGATGGGTCATCATTTCAAGAATGGTTTCCTGATAGGGAAGAACCGAATTTAGCTGCTGGACCGGAGTTTCTTCAGTAAGATGACAGTGTTCACAAAGTATGGGAGCATTTTCTCCATTGAAACAGATCCAGATATAAGTCCAGGGATCAGAAGGCTCTGCTTTGTAGAGAGAGCTGTTCACAGGAGGAATGAAAAAGCACTGTCCGGCTTTCAAGGTATATTTCCGGTTGTTCATATAGAAATATCCCTGTCCGCTCAGCACAAAATGGATGGTGTAATATCGCCGGACACCAGGGCCGTAGGACTGTTCCGGTGTACATTTTTCCCAGCCGCAGGAAATAAGATGAAGTTCTTTTGATGAGGTCTGGCGGTTCAGGACCTGTTTGTTTTCTATGGGAGTTTCCTCCTTTCGATGCATGATTATAGATAATATCAGTTTAAAACATTTGATCAGGGGTGTAAAGAAGAAAGATGAATTCATTAACAGTAAAAAGAATCCTCATGACATTTGCCGGAATCTTTCTGGCGGGTGTCAGTGTGGCCATTTTCAAGGCATCCGATTTTGGGACAGATCCCAATTCCTGTTTTGTCATGGGTGTGTGGAATCTAGCAGGAATAAAATACAGTTATGTTTATATTGCCATCAATGCACTGATGCTGCTGGGAGTGTTTTTTCTGGACCGGCATTTTATCGGACTTGGAACTGTGCTGAATCTGTTTTTTATGGGAATTATCGTGGAAAAAGGAATGCAGCTTTTTGACAGGTATTTGCCGGAGAGGACATTTGGAATAAGAGTGATTCTGATGTGCATCGCTGTTGTAATGATGTGTTTTGCGTCGGCGCTGTATTTTACAGCAGATATGGGAGTTTCCGCCTATGATGCCTATGCACTGATTCTGGATAAAAGGACCCGGATTCCTTTCCGGATGTGCAGGATCGGGACGGATGTGATCACAACTGCGGCCGGATTTTTTATGGGGGCGGTTGTTGGGGCCGGAACTCTTGTTACCGCATTTTTTATGGGCCCACTGATCGAGTTTTTCAACCGGACAGTGGCAAGGCCGTTTCTTTATGGAAAAGAGAAGAAACAGATACGGAAGCAGTAAAACAAAAGGCAGTTGTCGTGCGATAAACGTGCGGCAGCTGTTTTTTTGTGCCTGTTTTTTTGTATAAAACTCCGCAGTGAATGTAGCCTGCAAATATCTGCCTGACCGGAAAAATCTTTATCTGCGAGGGGAAGATCGGACCAGTTGGCCAGACACAATTAAGGCATTGTCTTGACACTTGTAAAAGAAAAAGGTTTACCACCGGGAGAAATACCGTTATAATAGGAGAAACGTAGGTTTTTTTCCTGCAGTAAAAATATAACAGTCCGGGAGATATCCGTGTCGGAAATATTGCTTATCTGATGATATTGATATGGAGAATTTTCCGGGATGTAATAAGAAGGGAGAAAAAATATGGCATATTTAGGCGAAGAAATTAAAAAACTTGGTTTTGGTCTCATGAGACTTCCGCAGAAATCCGAAGGTGTGATCGATGTGGAGCAGACCAAAGTCATGGTAGACAAATTTATGGAAGCCGGATTTACTTACTTTGACACTGCGTGGGCTTATGCAGGAAGTGAAGATGCTATCCGCGAAGCTCTGGTAGAGCGTTACCCGAGAGAAAAATATCAGCTTGCAACCAAGATGGCAGCCTGGATCAACTGCAAGACAAGAGACGAAGCTCTTGCACAGTTTAAAACATCTCTGGAGAGAACAAAAGCCGGATATTTCGATTTCTATCTTCTCCACAATCTTGGAGAACACAGAACAAAATATTTCGATGAGTACGGTTTATGGGACTGGATCTGTGAGCAGAAAGAGGCCGGACTGATCAAACATGCAGGATTTTCTTTCCATTCCACACCGGAAGAACTGGAAGCAATCCTTACCGCACATCCTGAGATGGAGTTTGTACAGCTGCAGATCAACTATGCAGACTGGGAAAATCCGGCAATCCAGTCAAAAGCCTGCTACGAAGTTGCCAGAAAACACGGCAAACCGGTAGTGATCATGGAGCCTGTAAAAGGCGGTATGCTTGCAACGCCTCCGGAATCTGTAGAAAAGATCTTAAAGGCAGCAGAGCCGGAAGCATCCACAGCATCCTGGGCGATCCGTTTTGCGGCAAACCTGGAGGGCGTGATCACCGTACTTTCCGGAATGAGCAACATCGCGCAGATGGAAGACAACCTTTCCTTTATGAAGGACTTTAACGGTCTTACGGAAAGCGAGAAGGAAACTCTGGACAAGGCAAGAGAGGCGATGAGCAAAATTCCTCTGATCCCATGTACAACCTGCAATTACTGTGCAAAAGTATGCCCGATGGAAATCGGAATCTCCGGTTCTTTCACAGCGATGAATTACCTGACACTGTACGGAAACAAAGCTGCCGCAGCGCATCAGGAAGAATGGCTGGTAGGAGTCCGTGGCAGAAAGCGCGCAGACGAATGTGTAAAATGTGGACAGTGCGAGGAAGTCTGTCCGCAGCATATCTCTATCCGTGAGGAACTGGAGAAAGTCAGCGAGACTTTTTGCAAATAAAAGAACTGATCCGACGGGAAACGGATCAGGGTAAGGAGAGAGTTTTAAAATGGAAAAATTCAAAGCATTTCTGAAACGGAAGGATATCGAGATCTCCCTGAAGAGATACGGTATCGATGCACTGGGCGCCATGGCGCAGGGACTTTTCTGTTCCCTGCTGATCGGTACGATCATCAACACCCTTGGCACACAATTCCACATTCCGTTTCTGACTATGGCAGTTGCCACAGTCAATGACACCCAGTACACGGTAGGTTCTCTGGCCTCTGCCATGAGCGGACCTGCCATGGCAGTAGCTATCGGTTACGCATTGCATTGCCCGCCGCTGGTACTGTTTTCACTGATCACTGTTGGTTTTGCCTCCAATGCACTTGGCGGAGCAGGTGGCCCTCTGGCTGTACTGTTTGTTGCAATTGTTGCGGCTGAGATCGGTAAGGCAGTTTCCAAGGAGACAAAGATCGATATCCTTGTAACTCCTCTTGTAACCATCGGTGTGGGCGTAGGCCTTTCCGCATGGTGGGCACCTGCCCTTGGAAAAGCGGCCATGAAAGTGGGAAGCGTAATTATGTGGGCAACGGACCTGCAGCCGTTCTTTATGGGAATCCTGGTTTCCGTATTTGTGGGAATCGCACTGACACTGCCGATTTCTTCCGCTGCGATCTGTGCGGCTCTGGGACTTACCGGACTGGCAGGCGGTGCCGCAGTAGCAGGCTGCTGTGCACAGATGGTAGGTTTTGCGGTTATGTCCTTTAAAGAAAACAAATGGGGCGGCCTGGTTTCTCAGGGAATCGGAACATCCATGCTCCAGATGGGAAATATCGTCAGAAATCCGAGGATCTGGATCGCACCCATCGTAACCTCTGCCATCACAGGTCCGATCGCTACCTGTCTGTTCAAGCTTCAGATGAACGGAACAGCAGTATCCTCAGGAATGGGTACCTGCGGTTTTGTGGGACAGATCGGTGTGTATACAGGATGGATGAATGACATTGCGGCAGGAACCAAGACAGCTGTCACAGCTATGGACTGGGCGGGACTTTTCCTGATCTCCTTCATTCTTCCGGCAGTTCTCTGCCCGCTCATCAATATGTTTGTACGTAAACTTGGATGGGTAAAAGACGGAGATATGACATTGTCATAAATGAAGAGTAATTTATATCAGATTACCTTGTAAAATCAAAAAAAGAGTATCACAGAAACTCCCTGATAAAGATGAGATCTGTGATACTTTTTTTATTTAACCGATATTCACTATTTACGCTACATGTGACCCAGTGGCATTACTCCGTTCCAGTCCACATGCCTTCGCATATTCATGAAGTTTCTCCTTCGCGGTATAATTCAGATTCTGTGGAACCTGGATCTGGATGGTTACATACTGATCACCACGGACGGACGGGTTCTTCATGGAAACGATGCCTTTTCCTCTGAGACGGATCTTGGAGCCGGACTGCATGCCTTCACGGATCTTGCAGATAACATTTCCATAAAGTGTTGGAACAGTAGCTTCACCGCCGAAAACAGCTGTTGTGTACGGGATGGAAATGGTAGTGTAAACATCGGAGCCCTTTCGTTCATATCCAGGACGGGTTCCTACGGTAACCTTCAGAAGCAGGTCACCAGGTTCTCCGCCACCGGTTCCAGGCATGCCTTTTCCTTTCAGACGGATACTCTTGCCGGTATCGATACCTGCCGGAATGTGAACCTGTAATGTCTGCGGTGCACCGGAGCTTCCGTCCGGGCTGGACAGAGAAATCCTTTTATCTGCACCAAAAGCGGCCTCATCGAAGGTAACGTTGATGCTGGCCTTCACATCGGAGCCTTTCTGAGGGAAATCCTGCTGATGGAATCCGCCAAAGCCGCCGCCACTGTGAAATCCGCTTCCTCCAAAGCCGCCGTGGAATCCGCCACCGTTACCGGTGAAGTGCTCATAAGTGCTGTTTCCGCCAAAGCCATGGCCTGTGCTGTGACCGCCGTGGAACATATTTCCAAAGATATCACCAAAGATATCATCCATGTTTTCACCATTAAAGTGAAATTCCTGATAGCTGCCATTGCCACCACTCTGGAATCCGCCGAATCCACCGGCACCTGCACCGGCTCCCGGATCAGCGCCCGCCTCAAAAGCAGCGTGACCAAACTGATCATACATTTTTTTCTTCTTGGGATCTCCAAGAACGTCATAGGCTTCATTTACTTCCTTAAATTTATCTGCGGCATCCGGATTACCGGCGTTGGTATCCGGGTGATATTTTTTTGCCAGTTTACGGTATGCTTTTTTTATTGTTTTCTCATCTGCGTTCCGGTCAATGCCCAGAACATCGTAATAATCTCTTTTTACTGCCATGGTATTCACCTTCCCTTATATAATTATAGATTATAGTCTGCAGCATTCCAGGTGAGTAATATCCTTCTTAAGGAATAGACTTTCCGGAGTGCCATATATCGAACATATGCGTACAAAATTCCCCGGGAAGATTCCCGGGGGTATTACTTTTATCCTGTTCTACATGTAATATAACACTACTAATTAAAAGTGTCAATACCTGCACTGTGGAAAGACCATTTTGGACTGTAATGAGAGATATGATTCTTACAGATGTCAGCACAAAATATGATATAATATTGCCATAAATTCCGGCGGTGGTCCATAAAATAAAAAGCAGACAGAACCGCAGAACAAAGAACGACACAAAAAAGAAAAGGAGGCGTAAAATATGAAAAAAAGAACTCTTCTGTCCAGGAGAAAGGCAGTGAAATGCCTGACTATTCTGGCTGTTATGTTTGCAGCAGCTATTCCGGCAACAGCCCGGGAGGCGAAGGCAGCAGCAGGAACTACCTTTAAAGTTAAAGTCTCTGACGGCTATCTGGCTCTCAGGAGTGAGAAGGCTTTTGACAAAAGTAATGAAATTGGTCAGTTGAACACTGGAGATCTGGTGGAAGTTACAGACCGGAAGGACCCAACCTACTGGTATGCATATGTTCCAAGATTGGATAGATCCGGATATCTGGACAAAAATTATATCCAGGTAGCAGAGAGTACCGCTGCATCCAATGATTCCTGGACTGTGAAAGTAAAGAGTGGCTATCTGGCACTTCGAAACACTGCTGCATATAATGACAGTAACGAGATTGGGCGTCTGAATACCGGAGATATGGTGCTTGTAAAGGACAGCAGTGATTCAACCTACTGGTATGTATATGTGCCGAAGCTTGATAAATCCGGTTACGTAGATAATCGGTATATTTATAACAGCGGACTGTGGACCGTAAAAATAGAAAAAGGTTATCTGGCACTCAGAAATCAGGCTGCCTATAATGACAGTAATGAAATTGGCCAGTTAAATACCGGGGATACCGTACAGGTAAAAGATACAGCCGATGAACATTACTGGTATGTATATGTACCGAAGCTTGATAAAACTGGTTATGTTGATAAGGAATATCTTCTTGGAGGAGCCGGAACGGCGATCCAGTCTATGACTGTTAAAGTAGACAAAGGCTATCTGGCACTTCGAAGTGAAAAAGCTTATGATAAAAATAATGAGATTGGCCAGTTAAATACCGGAGATACGGTTGAGCTCATTGAAAAAGAAGACAGTACCTACTGGTATGTGTTTGTTCCGAAACTTGGAAAAGAAGGATATGTAGATAAAAATTATCTTAAATAAATGTTTTACACCAGGCGGATCAGAAATGTCCGCCTGATATAAAGTACAGGGAGGCAAACAGATGACTCTGGCACAGCTCAGATATACCATAGCAATTGCAAAAGCCGGATCTATGAACGAGGCAGCCAAAAGCCTTTATATTTCCCAGCCAAGTCTTTCCACGGCGATCCGGGAACTGGAGGCAGAAACCGGGGTTGAGATCTTCAGAAGAACAAACCGTGGAATTGCCGTGACACCGGCGGGTGAAGAATTCCTGGGGTATGCAAGGCAGGTAGTAGAACAGTACGAACTGATGGAAGCCAAATATATCTCCAAAGAACAGTCCCGAAAAAAATTCAGTGTTTCCATGCAGCATTATACTTTCGCGGTCAATGCCTTTGTGGAGCTGGTAAAACAGTTTGGCATGGATGAGTACGAATTTGCAGTCCATGAGACCAAGACACATCAGGTGATCGAGGATGTGCGGAACTTTAAAAGTGAGATCGGGATCCTCTATGTGAATGATTTTAACCGCAAAGTACTTACAAAAATGTTTCACGAGTATGGATTGGAGTTTCACGAACTTCTCAACTGCAGGATCTACGTTTATATGTGGAAAGGCCATCCCCTGGCGAAACGCGAGAAGATCACACTGGAAGAATTGAAGGAATACCCCTGTCTGTCTTTTGAACAGGGAGGAAATAACTCCTTTTATTTTGCGGAGGAGGTTTTGAGCACATATGAGTATAAACGGCTGATCAAGGCCGATGACAGGGCCACGATGCTGAACCTGATGGTAGGTCTGGGCGGATATACCTTGTGTTCCGGTATTATCTGTGAAGATCTGAACGGTTCCGATTACTGTGCGGTTAAGCTGGATTCCGATGAGATCATGACCATCGGGTATATCGCAAGAAAAGGTGTTAACATCAGTGCTCTTGGGAAAAAATATCTCGAGGAGATTTCCAGATATAAAGATAAGGCGCTGAAATAAGAGAAAATAAAATCTGACAGATTTCTGCATAATACACGGCGATGTGTAAAATGCAGATCTGTCAGATTTTTTGTACATATTCAGACGATCAAACGCGGATCACAAAGCCCTCTTTACGAGGTTTTGCAGCCGGATACTCGCAGTCGCGGTATCCCAGAACACAGTGGCCGACACCGATATATTCATCCGGAACTCCCCATTGTTTCTTCAGTTCTTTTCCCTCTTCGGAATCAAAAACTTCTTTTGCACGGTGGATCCAGCAGGAATCTACGTCAAGAGCATGTGCGGCATTCATGAGATTTCCCATCACAAGGCTTCCGTTTTCCACGCAGGTGCCCATTTTGCTGTCGGAGAAGACGATGATCACAGTTGGGGCACCGTAGAACGGATCTGAGGTACTGCCCATAACAGCTGCGTTCATTTTGGAAAGTTTTGCAACCAGTTCCGGATTCTGTGTTACTACCATAAGGGTACTCTGCTGTCCCATGCCACTTGGTGAATATTCTCCGGCTTCCAGGATCATATCCAGAGTTTCCTGTGGAACAAGGTCTTTTTTGTAGGCGCGGATACTTCTGCGCTCCAGCATGTTTTTGATGCTTTCGTTCATAATGATTACCTCCTGATGCTAAATTCTGTTGAAAATATTTCCTGCAAAAGAAAGCAGTTTTCTTTTTATCCTGATAGAAATTATTATAACGCAAATGTTTATGGTTTCCAATAGATAGAAGGATATAACTTTACAACTTATAAAGAATTATTATATAATCGGGATAAGATATTCCTGCGGTGGGCAGGAGAATTTTGGGTGGAGATACAGAGACGGAATAGTTGAGACAGAAGATACGAGGTGCCAGATGGAGAAGATACGAAAACATTTTTATTTTTCAGGAAGAGTACAGGGAGTGGGATTTCGTTACCGCTCTTATTATATTGCACAGTCCATGGGGCTGACCGGCTGGGTAAAAAATCTCTGGGATGATCGTGTGGAGATGGAAGTGCAGGGAACCAGAGAGGAGATCCGGGAGATGGTAGAGCGCCTTTCTCAGCAGAGTTTTGTGGAGATCGAGGGTATTGAATCGAAAGAGATCCCCCTTGAGGATGAGTTTGGATTTCATGTGAAAGGATAGTGAAATGATCAGAGCTGTTTTTATGGATATTGATAATACGTTGCTGGATTTTGATGCGGCGGCACAGGAAGGCATGGCCCATTGTTTTGAAGATGCAGGCCTCATCTATAAGCCGGAGATGTTTTCGGTTTTTAAAGAGGAGAATGACCGGATCTGGAAAAAGATCGAACAGGGAATCCTGACCATGGATGATCTTCCCTATGTGCGCTGGCAGGCGATTCTTAAGAAGCTTGGGCTTGAGGCAGATGGCGTAGCTATGGAGATGCTGTTCCGGAAATGTCTGTTTTACAGCGCGGTTCCTATGGAAGGGGCAAAGGAGATCCTTGATCATTTACAGGGAAAATATATTCTGTGCACGGCCAGTAACGGCCCTTATGAGCAGCAGATCTGCAGGCTGAAAAAAGCCGATATGCTGAAAGATTTCGATCATTGTTTTGTATCTGAGAAGATCGGTGTCGACAAGCCGGATGTACGTTTTTTTGAACGATGTCTGGAACAGCTTCCGGGAATCAGGGCAGAGGAATGTATGATTATAGGGGATTCCCTGACTGCTGATATCGCAGGCGGACAGGCAGCAGGGATGGAGACCTGCTGGTTTTGCCGGGAGAAGATGGAAGAGTCGGAACTGGAAAATGTGAGAAGAACGCATAAAGCAGATCATGTGATAAAGCGGCTGGAGGAACTGAAAGACCTTCTGTAAAAATGGGCCTTTTATTCCAGCTCCAGCGCCAGATACAACAGAACAGCGTCCCGGAATTTCCGGGGATTGAGACCACATTTTTTATAAATGTGGTTTAATTTATATTGAAGAGTATTTTTGTGGAGAAAAAGTTTCTCTGCGGTATCAGCCAGAGACATTTCCAGGGAAAAATAAGTTCGCAGAAGTTCCTTTTCATCCAGAGACAGCTGATGAATGGTTTTTCCGGAAAATTCTTCACGGTCATCCGGAGACACAGAAGAGAGAACGATTTCCAGAGTGAGATCATCGAAAACGGCATAATTTTCTGCACAGACATGGTCAGTAAGAGGCCGGTGAAAGTTAAGGTTTCGCAGGGCAGTTTCCGCAGTAGTCAGGGAAAGACCAAGCTGATACAGTGGTACGGACCGGCCAACAGCAACGGCCAGAGTGCCAGCATGCTTTTTCGCAAAATCACGAAGTGTTCCGGAAAGAGCAGAAAAACCGGAACTGTCTGTAACAGCGAGATAATCTCCGGGATAGCGGAAGGTGTACAGCATGATCCCGATGGTCTTGAAAAAATTCTGGATCTGATGTTCTGAAAGAACAGACCCAATGCCGGAATCTGAGTCATGAGTTTCTGCCTGGAGAGAAGATTCCCGTGAGAGATTTGGATTTTCGGTATCTGTCCGGGAAGCAGGAGTTTCCTGGGATTCCAAAATTCTGTGGTCAATCTTTACGGAGAGATTTTGACTGGAAGCAGCCGGATACGTATGGAGCAATATCAGTCGCTTGGGTGTATCCGGATCGATCTGAAATTCCCTCAGACATTTCAGAAGATATTCCGGATTCTGGGTGTCTCCGTGGAGCAGGGAACTGATGACAAACTGTTTTTTGTCCGCCTGATGCCGGCTGTACTGGCCAAGTTCCTGTTCACGGATCAGAAGGCTGGTGATACGCTGTGCCAGAAAGGCGTACTTGCGTACTTTTTCCGGGGAACCGGTGATCCCGATCACAGCCAGAAGACGGTCTTCATGATAAAGAGGCATGTTGATCCCCTGTCGGGTTCCTGTAAAATTGTCAGATTCAGCCACTTCGATGGTAGTACCGGTTACAGCTGCCTTCCGTCCAATCTCATGAAAAGCTCCGATCCGGGCAGCGTTGGTGCTGGCAATAATGGTGCCGGACGGATTGATGAAGTTGATATCATAACTGCAGACGTCCTTGATCGTGTTGACGATCTGCTGGGCGAGCGTGTGGCTGATGTGTGTGATCATGGAATCCTCCTGGAAAAGTTAACCAAATCAAGTAAGTCCCCTGCGGGGTTGCGAAAAGCAATAAGCAGTGGGTGGGGACTTGCTTGTATCAGGAGGAGTGCAAGCTCCTCCTGATAAACTGCGGAGCAGTTATTTGGTGTAGAGCTACGTAGCGAAGCGGATTGCGAATATCCTTTTGACTGTGCTTTCTTTGGGTCAGTATATCATATATGGTTTATAGCTTCAATTTGAATATGTTATTTATAACAATAAAATATAAAAATTATTTAAAAATATAGTATATATAATATATACATACAGGCTTAATTTTATTATGATTAAAAACAAAAGCAGGTTCACCCGAACTGTAAACGAGGATATTTGATTTATATAAAAATTTTCACAGGAGGAAAATACAATGAAGGTAGTAACAGCAATCGATTCTTTTAAAGGCAGCATGACATCCATGGAGGCAGGGTTTGCAGCAGCAGAAGGCATCCATTGTGTAGACGCAGAGGCTGAGGTTCTTGTAAGACCTCTGGCAGATGGCGGAGAGGGAACAGTAGAAGCTCTTGTTGCGGGAATGAATGGAAAAACAGAGCATGTAAAAGTTACAGGTCCTCTTGGAGAGCCGGTGATCTGTGAGTACGGCATTATTGAAAGTACAAAGACCGCAGTGATCGAGATGGCCGGTGCAGCAGGAATCACACAGGTTCCGGACGAAAAAAGAAATCCTCTTTATACTACAACCTACGGCGTCGGTGAGGTGATCAAAGATGCCATCGAAAAAGGCTGCCGCAGATTTATCGTGGGTATCGGCGGAAGTGCCACCAATGACGGTGGTGTGGGAATGCTTCAGGCACTTGGCTATGCATTTCTGGACAAAGATGGAAAACAGGTTCTTCCAGGCGCAAGAGGACTGAAAGATATCACAGAGATCACAGATGCCTATGTAATTCCGGAGCTTGCAGAATGTAAATTCCGTGTTGCCTGCGATGTAACCAATCCTCTTTGCGGAGAGCTTGGATGCAGTGCCATCTACGGACCGCAAAAAGGAGCCACACCTGAGATGATCCAGGATATGGATCAGTGGCTGGGCGCTTATGCAGAGCTTGCAAAAGAGCGTTTTCCAAAAGCAGATCCAAAGTATCCGGGAACAGGAGCAGCCGGTGGAATGGGATTTGCGTTTCTTACATTTACCGATGCAGTTCTGGAATCCGGAATCAACATCGTACTGGATGAGACAAAACTTGAGGACTACATCAAAGACGCGGATCTTGTGATCACAGGTGAGGGACGCATGGATGGACAGACAGCCATGGGAAAAGCTCCGGTAGGTGTTGCAAAACTTGCAAAGAAATATGGCAAAAAAGTGATCGCTTTTGCGGGCGCCGTACAGCGTGACGCAAGAGCCTGCAACGATGCGGGAATCGATGCATTTTTCCCGATCCTCCGTGGAGTGGTAACTCTGGAGGAGGCCATGAAAAGTGAGAACGCAAAACGGAATCTGGCAGATACCGCAGAGCAGGTTATCAGACTGATGAAATAAGAGAAAGCCGATCTGCAAAGCACAAAAATCCGTCAGATAAAAGATGCTGAAAAGATATCAGATGATAACGCAAAAAAAGACAGGCCATGAATGTCTGTCTTTTTTTGATGGTTTATAATTTGTAAAAACAAGGGAGTTGTAACCGGATAAGATCAGTTGATCGGGATTTTTATCTTATCCTTCGATAGGTTCAAAATCCACAGCGCCATGTTTGCACAGTGGGCAGATGATATCTTCCGGAAGTTCATCGCCTTCATAGATATATCCGCAGACTTTGCATACCCAGCCTTTTTTGCCTTCAGTCTGTGGCTGTGGTTTTACATGTTTCTGATAGTAGGTGTAAGTCATGGTCTCCTGATCGTTCATGACACGGGCCTCTGTGACGCTGCAGATGAACATTCCGTGAGTACCAAGATCTACGTAATTTTCCACTTTCAGAGACATGAAAGCATTGATATATTTGTCCAGGAATACCAGTCCATTGTCAGAGTGGTTCACTTTCTGGCCTGCAAATTTATCGGTGCTTCTGCCGGACTGGAATCCGAACTGTTCAAAAACAGAGAACGGAGCTTCTATAGACAGACAGTTTACGTTCATGATACCGGTCTGCTGGATCACGTGGTGAGAGTAGTTGGCCTTGTTGATGTTGACAGCTACGCGGTATGGATTGTCAGTAAGCTGTGTAACGGTGTTGACGATCAGGCCGTTGTCCTTTTTGCCATCGTTGGAAGTTACCACATAGAGGCCGTAACCGATGCGGAACAGAGCGGTCATATCACTCTTGTTGGCAAGATCATCGCTTTTTGCAATGTATTCCTGGCAGAGTTCATCAGCCATGGATTCCATCTGTTTGCGGTTTTCTTCGTTTACTGCGGACATGATCTTAACGGTGGTATTCAGCCAGTTGATCTTTTTGCACTTGGAGAGCATCTCTTTCATGACTTTTGCTGCCAGCGGTGCCCAGGTTCCGTTTTCAATCAGACCTACGGTACGGTTCTGGAAGTTGTGTTCTACCAGACGGGTGATAAAGTCGTTCATAAACGGATAGATGCTTGCGTTGTATGTGGTGGTTGCCAGAACCAGTTTGGAGTAGCGGAAAGCGTCGCTCAGTGCCTGAGACATGTCATCTCTTGCAAGGTCATAGACAACAACGTTTGGACATCCTTTGCTGCGGAATTTGTCAGCCAGCTGCTGAACCGCCGCTTTGGTGTGACCGTATACGGAAGTGTAGGCGATCACGATTCCGTCATCCTCTGGTGTGTAGGAAGACCAGGTATCATAAAGACTGATATAATGTCCCAGATCTTCAGTAAGAACCGGTCCGTGAAGCGGGCAGATGGTCTGGATATCCAGAGTTGCGGCTACTTTCAGAAGGTTCTGCACCTGTACGCCATATTTTCCAACGATACCGATAAAGTATCTTCTTGCCTCATCGTCCCATGGTTCTTCCACATCCAGGGCACCGAATTTTCCGAAACCGTCTGCGGAGAAAAGAACCTTTTCTGTGCTGTCATAAGTAACCATAACTTCCGGCCAGTGAACCATCGGCGCAAATACAAAAGTCAGGTTGTGCTTTCCAAGAGAAAGAGTTCCACCATTATCTACGATAACCTGCTGGCCTTCCAGATCCAGGTCAAAGAAATTCTGCATCATGGCGAAGGCTTTTTTGTTGGAGACAACGGTGGTGTCCGGATAAACTTTCATGAAGTTGGCGATGTTGGCTGCGTGGTCCGGTTCCATATGCTGTACGATCAGATAATCCGGTTTCCGGTCACCCAGAACCTGCTGAATATTATCCAGCCATTCGTGGGTAAAATTGGCATCTACGGTATCCATAACTGCAACTTTTTCGTCCAGGATCACATAGGAGTTATAGGACATGCCGTTTGGCACTTTGTACTGGCCTTCAAAAAGGTCAACCTGATGATCATTAACGCCTACATATTTGATAGTATCTGTGATTTTCATGAGCAATTCCTCTTTTCTTTCTATGGTGGATTTATTTATGTGACTGTGTTTTGTTTGTTCCTTAACTTTGATAAAAATATAACAGATTTTACTGACAAAAACTGTTGCAAATACAACAAAACAGGGGAAATTTTCCAGACTTTACATTTTTTCTGTGCTGGTATAAAATCAGAAACATGTACGGTTCATCTGGCTGGTGAGGAGGGGAGGAAAAACATGGAGCACATTACTTTATTTACGGATATTTTGCCCGAAGAACAGGAAAGAATGCGTGTCTGTTTCAAAGTCCGGGAGGCTGTTTTTCAGAATGGAGAAACCATTATGGAATATTCCAGTTCTATGAAAAAGATCGGGCTGATCCAGGAGGGACGGGCGGTGCTTTACTGCTGTGATGAAGATGGAAATGAGTATGTCATCGATGAACTGAATAAGGACAGTGTATTTGGTGAACCGTTTTTGCTTCCGTCGGATTCCCAGCATTATTATGTGTGCGCTGCCACGGAGACGAGGGTGATGTTCATTGATTATGAGCATGTGATCAAACGCTGTGAAAATGCCTGTCATCATCACAGCCAGATGGTCAGCAATCTTCTGCAGATGACGGCCCTTCACTCCAGACAGCAGACGGACCGGATCTATATGCTTTCCAGATCTTCCACCAGGAAGAAGCTGATGGCTTATCTGCATTCCCTGGCTGCGGAGAAAAATACCGGGAAGTTTAAACTGCCCATGTCCTATACCGCACTGGCCCAGTATTTAAGTGTGGACCGAAGCGCCATGATGCGTGAGATCAAAAACCTGTCTGATGAGGGTGTGATCAAAAGAGACGGCCGGAATGTGGAATTACGATAAACGGGCGGGTTGACTGAGAATGTATGCTTTACAGAGATAAAACCGGGTCATGGTTTTTGGAAGAGTCCCGGATCCTGACCGGAGAGGAGATAATTATGAATATTACAGTAAGAAAATACGAGGAAAAAGATCTTCCGGATCTGATCCGGATCTGGAATGAAGTGGTGGAAGATGGCGTGGCTTTTCCACAGGAAGAATATCTGAATGAGGAAACCGGAAAGGCATTCTTTGCGGAGCAGACCTATACAGCGGCTGCAGTGGATGAGGAGAGCGGAAAAGTTTACGGCCTTTATATCCTTCATCCGAATAATATCGGAAGATGTGGACATATCTGCAATGCCAGCTATGCGGTAAGCAGAGATTCCAGAGGACTTCATATCGGAGAAAAACTGGTATCCGACTGTCTGATCCAGGGAAAAGAGCACGGTTTTGGTGTTCTACAGTTTAATGCGGTTGTGGCATGTAATGTCCATGCAAGACATCTTTATGAGAGACTTGGATTTACACAGCTTGGGGTGATCCCGAAGGGCTTCCGTATGAAGGACGGACATTATGAGGATATCTGCCCGTATTATCATGAACTGTAAAAAATCTTGAAAGGATTTTGGTATGAAAAATCTTCAGATCACCGCATACACGCAACATTTTATCCGGCAGCAGGTCATGCCGGGAGACATTTGTATTGATGCAACGATGGGAAATGGTAACGACACTGTATTGTTGAGCAGACTTGCGGGAGAAAATGGACGTGTTCTGGCATTTGACATTCAAAAACAGGCATTGGAACACACAGAAGAACGCCTGAAAAAGGATGACTGTCCGGAGAATTATCAGCTGTTCCTGGATTCCCATGAGAACATGGCAGCCTATGCAGAAGCAGAAACCGTATCCTGTATCACCTTTAATCTGGGATATCTTCCAGGGGGAGACCATTCTGTGGCAACCAGAGCGGACAGCAGCAAAAGAGCAGTGGAAAGCGGCCTTACGCTTCTGAAAAAAGGCGGCCTTATGACGATTTGTATTTACAGCGGTGGGGATACCGGATTTCAGGAACGGGATGCGATGCTTTCATTTATCCGTCAGCTGGATCCTCATAAGTATCTGGTGATCCAGTCGGAATATGTAAACCGGCCAAATAATCCGCCCATACCGGTGCTGATCATTAAACTGCAGTGAATACAAGAATCTGCTACTGTCCGAAATATAGGACACAGAGCTCGGAGGGAGATATCATGAACGATTACATATATTATTATCTGCTTGCAGTGAATATCCTGGCTTTTGTACTTTTCGGAGCCGACAAGCAGAAAGCCCGGCGTAATGCCTGGCGGATTCCGGAGAAAACCCTGATCCTGAGTGCTGTCATCGGTGGCAGCGTTGGAGCTATCCTGGGCATGCGTTTTTTTCACCACAAAACCCGCAAAGCCAAATTTGCGATTGGTGTACCGGTAATACTGTTGGTGCAGATCGGTGCAATGTGCCTGGTGCAGTGGGCGATGAAGTAAAATAAAACAGCTGCCGTATGGCAGTGGAGATCAATACTCCACGCCTGCGGCAGCTGTCATTTTTTTCATAAAAAGGCGATTGAAGACCGCGATAACACGGCCTACGCCAAGTACAGCGATCACAGTTCCAAGGCCGATGCCGATCAGCTTATGAGCGAAGAGCAGGCCAATGGAAGTGGTAAGGCAGATATTAAAGAGGTCGAAACAGTTCTTGGTGAACCCAACAGATTTCCCGATACAGTCGGAAATGGCCTGTACGATTCCGTCTCCCGGGTTGGGGATGATACGCATGTTCAGAGACATGGCGGCACCAATCCCGGTAAGGATGATTCCGGCGGCAAGGACCAGAAGTCTGGATGGCATATTGTCAGAGGGTGTCGGAAGCAGTGCGGAAAACAGATTCATAAAACGTGTAAACACAAGGCTTAAAGGCAGCTGAAGAAGGTCCATTACAAGCACCAGCTTCAGATCCCGGTGTGCTGCCGGAGCAATGGCACCGCCTGCTTCCCCGGAATATCTGTGGTTTCGGAAGATATGTAAAACAATCTCAACTACAACAAATGCGGAATATAAAAGGAAGGTAATATTACCAAAATTAAATCCTCCAATGGTGGCGATGCTGTAGGCCACAGAAATGATCGGGGAGACACCCAGGCCCGATTTGGTGTTCAGGATGATCCCCAGCGCCAGGATCAGAAGACCGGCAACGTAGAAGACGATCCGAAGGAACAAGTTCTTTTTCATTTCTTATCACACTCTCTTTCAGCAAAATATAAGATATCAGATGCAAAGAGGTTAAAAGTTGTTCATGTCTGCACGATAAGAGCAGGCTTTTACTTCTGATTTTGCATTATAACAATCATAGCACAAAATTCCATTCATACCAAACCATAGTCCCATCTGACAGGATATCCACGATTTTTATAAGAAATTTCCTTCTTGACAAATACTTTTATGATGATATAATTTGATAATCAAAATATTTTAAGATAAAAGATAAATCAGAGAGCAGCAGTATAGATTAATCCAGCCAGGAGGCCATTGCAGAAAAGCATAAAAGCAATGTTCACCGGATGAGATCTTTTACAGGCTGATGTAAGACAGATATCATGGAGAAAAAGATGACAGGTAAAATATGTGGAACAGGTTCCTGGGTCCCGGATAAAGTGTGGGATAACAACGATCTTGCCAGAATGGTGGAAACCAGCGATGCGTGGATCCGTGAGAGAACCGGCGTGGTACAGAGACATATTGCAAAAGAAAACGAGGATACCGTGACAATGGCAGCCCGGGCAGCGCAGAAGGCGCTGGAAGATGCAGGTATGAAGGCGGAAGAAATCGACCTGATTATTGTAGCAACGATCTCTCCTACAGAGATCATGCCCTGTGTGGCATGTGGTGTACAGGAGCAGATCGGAGCGGAAAATGCTACCTGCTTTGATCTGAATGGAGCCTGTACGGGATCTCTTCTGGCACTGAACACAGCGCAGGCATACCTGGCCCAGGGAATTTACCGGAGTGCCCTTGTGATCGGTGCAGAAAAACTGTCCGGTTTAACGGACTGGACGGACCGTGGTACCTGCATCCTTTTCGGGGACGGCGCAGGAGCAGTTGTGCTGAAAGCAGAAGAGGGTGGCAAATATGCACAGGTAACCCATTCCATTGGAAAAAAAGGCGGGGCACTTACCTTGCAGAGCAGAAATCAGATCTGTTACGAAAATAATCCCAAAGCAAAGGAAACCTACATACAGATGAATGGAAAAGAAGTGTTTACCTTTGCGGTATCCAAAGTACCGGAAGCGGTGAAGGAGCTTCTTTCCAGAGAGCAGGTTCCCTGTGGGGATATCCGCTATTATCTTCTCCACCAGGCAAACGAGCGGATCATCCGTTCTGCGGCAAGGCGGCTGGGCGAAGACATTTCCAGGTTTCCCATGAACATGGACAGATATGGAAATACGTCTTCCGCAAGCCTTCTGATCCTTCTGGATGAGGTGAAGAGAAGCGGAGAACTGCAGAGAGGTGATAAACTGGTCCTTGCAGGATTCGGCGGCGGACTGACGTATGGAGCGAGTTTGATTGAGTATTAAATGAGAAAATCAAAGTCCCGATTAACGGACTGTTAAAACTATGAGTAAGTAGAAAAGTGGATTGCAAATATCCGCCTGACTCAATTTCCCGGAGGTAAAAAATGAAAACAAGAGTTACAGAATTACTTGGTATCGAATATCCAATCATTCAGGGTGGTATGGCCTGGGTGGCAGACCATCACATTGCGGCAGCAGTATCCGAAGCAGGAGGCCTGGGACTGATCGCGGCAGCAAACGCACCGGCAGAATGGGTACGTGAGCAGATCCGCGAAGCAAAAAAACTGACAGATAAGCCTTTCGGTGTAAACATCATGCTGATGAGTCCAAACGCCGATGAGGTTGCGAAGATCGTAGTGGAAGAAGGCATCAAAGTGATAACAACCGGTGCCGGAAGCCCGGAGAAATACATGGAAGCATGGAAAGCTGCAGGAGTAAAAGTGATCCCGGTCGTTGCATCCGTAGCTCTTGCAAAAAGAATGGAGCGCTGCGGCGCAGATGCGGTGGTAGCTGAGGGAACCGAGTCCGGTGGACATATCGGTGAGACAACTACCATGGCGCTGGTACCACAGGTTGTGGATGCGGTAAAGATCCCGGTGATCGCGGCAGGTGGAATCGCAGATGGCCGTGGGATTGCGGCGGCTTTTATGCTGGGTGCAGAGGCTGTACAGATGGGAACCCGTTTTGTTGCCACACAGGAATGTAATGTACATGAAAACTATAAGCAGTTTGTCCTGAAGGCAAAAGATATCGACACAAGAGTAACCGGACGTACCACAGGTCATCCGGTCCGTACCTTAAGAAATCCCATGACAAAGGAATATCTGGAAAAAGAAGCAGCAGGAGCATCTTTTGAAGAGCTGGAGCTTCTCACACTGGGAGGTCTTCGAAAGGCGGTTGTCGACGGTGATGTAAAAACCGGAAGCGTGATGTCCGGACAGATCGCAGGTATGGTAAAAGACATTCCCACCTGTAAAGATCTGATGGCAAGACTGATGGCGGAGACAAAAGAAACAGTCAGAAAAAACAGTTTTCTTGCGGAGGAATAAACAGATGGGAAAAACAGCATTCATCTTTCCAGGACAGGGCGCACAGAAAGCCGGGATGGGAAAAGATTTTTATGAGAAATATGATACTGCAAAAAAGGTTTTTGATTCTGCCAGTAAGTGGCTGGATCTGGACATGAAAGCACTCTGTTTTGAAGAAAATGACAAGCTTGATCTGACGGAGTATACACAGGCAGCGCTGGTCACCACCTGCCTCGCCATGGAAAAGGTCGTAGAGGAGATGGGACTTCATCCGGATGTAACTGCAGGCTTAAGCCTTGGTGAGTATTGTGCCATCGAAGCAGCAGGCGGCATGGAGCTTTGCGATGCCATTACAACCGTAAGAAAAAGAGGAATCCTGATGGAACAGGCAGTTCCGGCAGGAAAAGGAAGCATGGCGGCAGTTATGGGAATGGAAACAGAGAAGATCGAGGAAGTGATCGCAGACATTTCAGATGTCAGCATTGCCAATTATAACTGTCCTGGTCAGATCGTGATCACAGGACTTGCAGAGGCAGTTGCAGAAGCTTCTGAAAAACTGAAATCAGCTGGCGCAAGAAGAGTGATCCCGTTAAATGTCAGCGGTCCCTTCCACTCCGCAATGCTTATTACAGCAGGAAAAGAGCTGGGGAAGGTTCTGGAGGGTATCACACTCCACCAGCTTAAAATTCCATATGTAACAAACGTAACCGCAGAGTATGTGGAAGATCCATCCGAAACAAAGGCACTTCTGGAAAAACAGATCTCATCTTCCGTGCGCTGGCAGCAGAGTGTGGAAAACATGATCCGCCAGGGAGTGGATACCTTCGTGGAGATCGGACCTGGAAGAACACTGGCCGGGTTTATGAGAAAGATCGACAGAAATGTAAAGGTATATAACATCCAGACTGTAGAAGACGCAGAAAAAGTCTGCCAGGAACTTAAGTGATCAGAAAGGAATTCATATGTCAGAGAAAAAAATCGCAGTGGTAACAGGCGGTGCACGTGGAATCGGAAAAGCCATCGCCCTGGAACTTGCAAAAGCAGGAAATTTTGTAGTGATCAATTATAACGGCTCAGAAGAAAAAGCCCGGGAAACAAAAGCAGAGATCGAGGCAGCTGGCGGCCAGGCAGATATCCTGCAGTGTAATGTGGCAGATTTTGATGCATGCGAAGCTTTTTTCAAAGCCATTGCAGAAAAATACGGACGTGTTGACATTCTGGTAAACAATGCCGGAGTTACGAAGGACGGACTTCTCATGAAGATGAGCGAGGAAGATTTTTCCAGAGTTGTTGACACCAACCTGAAAGGAACCTTTAACTGCATCCGCCATGTGTCCAGAATGATGCTGAGACAGAGAAGCGGCAGGATCATCAGTCTTTCATCGGTGGTAGGCCTTCGTGGAAATGCGGGACAGGCCAATTATGCAGCATCCAAAGCGGGAATCATCGGCCTTACAAAATCCGCCGCAAAAGAGCTGGCATCCAGAGGAATCACGGTCAACGCCATTGCACCGGGATTTATCAAAACCGATATGACAGACGTGCTTTCCGACAAAGTGAAAGAAAATATTTCGGCATCCATTCCCATGGGAAGCATGGGAACTGCAGAAGATGTGGCAAAAGCAGCCGCTTTTCTGGCATCGGACGGCGCACGTTATATTACAGGACAGGTACTTCGTGTAGACGGCGGAATGGCAATGTAAAAAAGGCTCCCCGGAGTCAGGAGGATAGATTGATGAAAAGACGAGTAGTAGTAACAGGACTTGGAGCAGTAACACCGATCGGAAACGATGTGGAAAGCTTCTGGAACGGAGTGAAAGAAGGAAAAGTGGGGATCGGACCGATCACCCGTTTTGATACAACCGGATATAAGGCAACACTGGCAGCGGAGCTGAAAGGCTTCGTAGCAAAAGACCGCATGGATCCCAGAACCGCAAGAAGAATGGAGCCCTTTTCCCAGTATGCGGTGGCAGCCGCACTGGAAGCTGTGGAAAATGCAGGTCTTAAGATGGAAGAGGAAGATCCGTACATGGTAGGCGTGATCATCGGTTCCGGTGTGGGAAGCCTTCAGGCTACGGAGCTGAATGAGAAGAAGCTTGTGGAAAAAGGTCCTTCAAGGGTTGATCCCCTTCTTGTTCCCAAGATGATCACAAACATGGCAGCAGGAAATGTTTCCATTGCCACCGGTGCAAAAGGAAAGTGTACAAACGTGGTAACTGCATGTGCAACAGGAACTCACTGTATCGGAGACGCTTTCCGTGCCATCCAGTACGGCGATGCAGATGTAATGCTTGCAGGCGGTACAGAAGGTGCTATCTGCCCCATCGGAATTGCAGGATTTGCAAGCCTTACCGCACTGAGCACAAGCGAGGATCCGCTGCGTGCTTCCATTCCTTTTGACAAAGACAGAGGTGGTTTTGTCATGGGTGAAGGCGCAGGTGTGGTTGTTCTGGAAGAACTGGAACATGCGAAAAAGAGAAATGCCAATATCCTGGCAGAGGTTGTGGGATATGGTGCAACTGCAGATGCTTTTCATATCACATCTCCGGCCGAGGACGGAAGCGGCGCCGCACGTGCCATGGAAAACGCCATGAAAGAAGCAGGTGTTGCACCGGAGCAGGTAGATTATATCAATGCACACGGAACCGGAACCCACCACAACGATCTGTTTGAGACAAGAGCCATCAAGCTTGCGTTCAAAGATGCGGCAAAAGATGTAAAGATCAACTCCACAAAATCCATGGTAGGACATCTTCTTGGCGCAGCAGGTGCTGTTGAGTTTATCGTGTGTGTAAAATCCATTCTGGACGGATTTATCCATCAGACTGTGGGAACTACGGAAACAGAGGAGGAGCTGGATCTCAACTATATGATCGGCGCTCCGGCAGAACAGGAAGTACGCTATGCAATGAGCAATTCCCTTGGCTTTGGAGGCCATAACGGAACCTTGCTTGTAAAGAAGTATGAGGAGGAGTGAAATCATGGAATTTAACCAGATCCTTGAGCTCATCGATCACGTATCCGCATCAGAACTTACTGCTTTTACTTACGAGACAGCAGATCTGACCTTAAGCATGGAACACGGAAAACCACAGATCATCCAGGGAGTTATGGGGGAAACTGTGGAAAACATTCCGGCGGCAGGAATGGCCGGTGGAAAAGTCCGCAGGGCAGTGCATACAGTGCCGATGGCAGGTGCAGGTTCCGTGGCGGCGACAGTATCAGATTCGGCAGATGAAATGGCAGCGGCAGACAAAAATGTAGCAGAAACACAGGGCGTGCAGAATACAGTACCTGTGCAAAATATAGAGCAGCCGGAAAACGTATCACAGAAATCAGATGACCAGACCGGCAGCCTGGTAACTTCTCCGCTGGTCGGAACTTTCTACGCAGCACCATCCCAGGATCTTCCGCCATACGTCCAGGTAGGAGATAAAGTAAAAAAAGGCCAGGTTCTTGCAATCGTGGAAGCAATGAAACTGATGAATGAGATCGAAAGTGATTTTGACGGCGAGATCGCGGAAATCTATGTGGAAAACGGACAGCCGGTAGAGTATGGACAGAAACTTTTCCGTATCCGATAAAATATCTTCAGGTCAGAATTAAAGAATAAGAAAGAGAATGTTTCGGAGAAAAAGAATACAGATTATGTAATCGGTCGTTTTCTCCGTGATTTTTCAGGAGGATAGAGAATGAAACATCTTGACGTAAAACAGATCGAAGAGATCATCCCGCACAGACATCCGTTTCTGCTTGTGGACTATATCGAAGATTATGAACCAGGTGAATTTGCTGTTGGATATAAATGCGTGACTTTCCGCGAGGACTTTTTCCGGGGACATTTTCCGAAGGAGCCGGTAATGCCGGGCGTCCTTATGGTAGAGGCTCTGGCACAGGTTGGTGCGGTAGCTATTCTTTCCCTGGAGGATATGAAGGGAAAAACTGCTTATTTTGGCGGCATCAACAAGTGTAAATTCCGCAGAAAGGTAGTTCCCGGAGATAAACTCCGTCTTGAGACAAAGATCATCCGCAGAAAGGGCCCCGTGGGAATCGGTTCCGCAGTGGCATCTGTAGATGGAGAGGTTGCCGTAGAGGCAGAACTTACATTTATGATCGGGTAAGGTGATTGTATGATTCGAAAGTTACTGATCGCCAACAGAGGCGAGATCGCGGTGCGTATTATCCGTGCCTGCAGGGAAATGGGAATTGCCACAGTGGCAGTTTATTCCGAGGCAGATGAGGAAAGCCTTCACACACAGCTGGCAGACGAAGCAATCTGTATCGGTCCGGGACCTTCCGCACAGAGCTATCTGAATATGGAGCAGATCATCAGCGCCACCATGGTTTCCGGTGCGGATGCCATCCATCCGGGATTTGGTTTCCTTTCGGAAAATGCCAGATTTGCGGAGCTTTGTGAAAAATGCGGAATTACATTTGTGGGACCGCCATCGAAGGTCATCCGCATGCTTGGAAACAAAAAGATCGCAAGAAGCACCATGATCGCAGCAGGTGTTCCGGTAGTTCCAGGCAGTGAAGGGGATGTGGAGGATATTGAAACCGGCCTTAAGGAAGCAGAGCGGATCGGCTACCCGGTGATCATCAAGGCAGCTCTTGGCGGCGGTGGAAAAGGTATGCGTGTGGCAAATACCCCGGAGGAATTTCCAGAGGCCTACGCAACTGCCAGAAAAGAGTCTGAGATCGCTTTTGGTGACGGTACCATGTATATTGAACATTTTGTGGTAAATCCCAGACATATTGAATTTCAGATCCTTGCGGACAACCAGGGAAATGTCATTCATCTGGGAGAACGTGACTGCTCCATTCAGAGAAATCATCAGAAGATGATAGAGGAATCTCCAAGCGCCGCAGTTTCGCCGGAATTAAGAGAAAAAATGGGTCATGCGGCAGTGACGGCAGCAAAAGCGGCCGGCTATGTCAATGCGGGAACCATTGAATTTCTGCTGGAGCCGGATGGAAAATTCTGGTTTATGGAAATGAACACAAGAATTCAGGTAGAACATCCGGTGACAGAATGGGTAACCGGAATCGATCTTGTGAAAGAGCAGCTGAAGATCGCTTCGGGGATGCCTCTTGAAATATCACAGGATGATGTCCATATTATGGGACATGCCATCGAGTGCAGGATCAACGCCGAGAATCCTCAGAAAAACTTCCGGCCTTCACCGGGAACTATCCAGGGGGCACATTTTCCGGGAGGAAACGGGATCCGTGTGGATACCTGCGTTTATAACGGCTGTAAGATCCCACCGTATTATGATTCCATGCTTGCCAAGCTGGTCGTTCATGCAGACAGCCGTGAGGCAGCCATTGCAAAAATGCAGAGTGCCCTTGGTGAGGTGATCATTGACGGAATCGATACAAACATTGACTATCAGTATGAAATCTTGAAAAATGAGGATTATCAGTCCGGAAATTTTGACACCGGTTTTCTGGCAAGTCATATCATTGCGGGAGTGAAGATCAATGAGAATTAAGCATATGTTCAAAAAAACAGTACGGGATATCCGGGGGGAGGAGTACGGGAACACTCCGGAGGTTCCGGATAACCTGATGCGAAAATGCAATGCCTGCAAGGCTGCCGTTTTTGCAGATGAGGTAAAACAGAATCATTACATCTGCCCACATTGTGGAAATTATTTTCATGTACCGGCTTACCGGCGGATCAAGATGGTCGTAGATCGAAAGAGTTTCACAGAGTGGGACGTACATATGGAAGAACAGAATCCGCTTCAGTACAAAGGATATGAGGAAAAAATCAGATCACTCCGTGAAAAGACAGGACTTGACGAGGCTGTGGTTACCGGTAAGTGTACGATAAAAGGGACACCGACAGCGCTTGGTGTCTGTGACTGCCGTTTCATGATGTCCAGTATGGGAGAGGTTGTTGGGGAAAAGATCACCCGGGTTTTTGAACGTGCCACAAAGGAGAGACTTCCGGTGATTCTCTATATCTGTTCCGGCGGTGCCAGAATGCAGGAGGGACTGGTATCCCTGATGCAGATGGCAAAAACCAGTATGGCCATTCGAAAACACAGTGATGCAGGGCTTCTCTATGTGCCGGTTCTTACAGACCCGACGACAGGTGGTGTGACTGCAAGCTTTGCCATGCTGGGAGATATTATCCTGGCAGAGCCAAAAGCACTGATCGGATTTGCCGGCCCCAGAGTCATTGAGCAGACCATCGGTCAGAAACTTCCCAAAGGATTCCAGAGAGCGGAATTTCTTCTGGAACACGGTTTTGTGGATAAGATCGTGGAACGTGAGGAGCAGAGAAGCGTGCTGGCGGATATCCTGAAGTTACATGAAAATAAAATACCAGATTATGGACAGTCCGATAATTCGGACATGGAAATGAAATATAAATCTGATAATGCGGAATCGACAGAAACTGCCGTGGGAGATAAACGGGAATCAGAGAATACAATCTGGCCGGAATTCATCCCATCAGGAAATTACACTCCCTGGGAACATGTCCAGCTTGCCAGAGCAAAAACACGTCCCACGGGAAAAGACTACATCGAGGCACTCTTTGACGATTTCATGGAATTTCACGGTGACCGCCACTGTGGTGATGATCCGGCAGTGATCGGCGGTGTGGCATTTTTTCACGGAAAGCCGGTGACGGTTCTTGCACAGGAAAAAGGTGAGGGCACCAGGGAAAATATTGCCCGGAATTTTGGAATGGTTTCTCCGGAAGGCTACTGGAAATCTCTGCGTCTGATGCAGCAGGCAGAGAAATTTCACCGACCGGTGATCTGCCTTGTGGATACGCCAGGTGCATTCTGCGGACTGGAAGCAGAAGAACGAGGACAGGGTGAAGCTATTGCGAAAAATCTCTATACGCTGGCGGGACTTACCGTTCCTGTACTTTCCATTGTGATCGGTGAGGGAGGAAGCGGCGGTGCGCTCGCTTTTGCTGTAGCGGATGAGGTATGGATGCTGGAGCATTCCGTCTATTCCATCTTGTCTCCGGAGGGCTTTGCCTCTATTCTCTGGAAAGACAGCAAAAAGGCAAAGGAGGCTGCCGCAGTGATGAAACTTACTGCTGCGGATCTTTATCAGATGGGAATGATCGAGCATGTGATCCCGGAAGCTGAGCCTGTAAGCCGTGAGAACATAAACGATGCTACGGCTTATCTGGAAAACGGAATAGAAGATTTCCTTGGAAAATATGGCAAGACAGAGCCAGAGAAGCTTCTGGAACACCGCTACGAACGTTTTCGGAAAATGTAGAAATTTTAAGCGCAGTGATTTTGTATCCGCAAAGCAAAAATCCAGTGGAAAAAATCCTATATTTATGTTACGATGGCTTCATAAACAGAGAACCGGAGAAGCTTTTTGGCTCCGGAGAAACAGGAGCGGGGTAGAGTGGACAATCGGGAAGTTATAAATGACGTGCTGGTGAATCTGTTCAACGAGATCCTCCGGCTGGAGGAAGAAGCCATCATCACAGATAAATATAAAGATATTTCCAACAATGATATGCACATTATCGAGGCAGTAGGCCTTGGCGGAGGAAATATGTCTTCCATCGCAGCCAAGCTGAAGATCACGGTAGGCTCCCTCACAACATCCATGAACAGCCTTGTAAAAAAGGGCTATGTGAAGAGAGAACGAAGTGAAAAGGACCGGAGAGTGGTATTTATCCAGCTTACCAACAAGGGACGTATGGCATATCACCATCATGCGGAATTTCACAGACAGATGACAGAAGCTGTGCTTGCGGAGCTTAATGAGGATGAGACAGAAGTACTGGTAAAAGCACTGGATGGACTGCGTAAATTTTTCAGGCAGTATCATGAACAATAAAGAAATGCACAATAAAAGCATCTGAATCGGTAACGAAAGAATGTTTCCGATTCAGATGCTTTTTAGCTGTGAACAGATATTTTCTGTATTGCCATATATGGAAAATGATGGCAAACAGTGGTTTTATTCCAGGTGAGAGCTTTATTCGTCCCATCCATCCTGGAAACGGATATTTACAGAAATATTGCGGACAACGTCACCCTCCTGAAGATCCAGATCGCTTTCCTCGGAAACCGGAGGAAGCTTGCCCTCAAATTCCATAAGCTCTGTGTAGATCCAGTCATATGCGGCAGCATTGGCATTTTCGATGGCGTCGTCCAGCGTGTCACCACTGGCTTCGCAGCAGGCAAGATCCGGGAAAAAAGCGTTGTATTTTTTGTCCTCTGTGGGACGGAAAACTGCGGGATATATAAATTTCATTGGTAAGATTCCTTTCTGTATTATCACCAGATCAGTGGTGATTTGCTCATTTAGAAGTAGTATATACCAATTTCAGAATGAGGGCAAGCGAGTTCATGATCGAATGAAAGATCCAGGTAAGAACAGCAGTATTTCCGGGAATGTTATAATCAGAAAATTGTCGTATATAAGGAAAAATGATAGATATATAAGACTTTTTATCCTTGTAGGAAGGAAAATCAGATGCTATACTGTGTTATACAGGGTACAGGATTGCTGTAGGCGTAAAAGGTATACAGTGATCTGAATGGCGGTTCAGAGAACCCAACGGGAGGCGCGGTTATGATTTATACAGCTTTGACGAAAAAAGCTATGAAGGTGGCATACGAGGCACATCATGGACAGACAGATCGAAGCGGGACACCTTATATTTTTCATCCATTTCATGTAGCAGAGCAGATGGATGATGAACTCAGTGTATGTACGGCACTTCTTCACGATGTGGTGGAAGATACAGAGATCACATTTGAAGATCTTACCGGAGAATTTCCGGAAGAAGTTGTGGAGGCCTTACGTTATCTTACAAGAGATAAGAGTATGAATTATTTCGACTATATCCGGAATATCCGGAAGAATCCGATCGCAAAAAAAGTGAAGCAGGCTGATCTGCTCCACAATTCTGATGTAACACGTCTTTCTGACTGCGAAAATATATCTGTGGAACAGATCTTACGTCTGCATGGAAGATATAAACGGGCATTGGAAATCCTTCATGATGCCAGGTGAATTTATTTTCGCACAGGTCATTTTATTTTCCTCTTCTGCTTTTCTTTACTTTATAAATGTCTTATAATAAACCATCGAAAATGATACGTGATAAAAATACAGAAAAATACTTACGAGAGGAACCAACATGATCACAGTAGAGCTGGAACATTTCAGCCTTGATAAAATATGCGATTCCGGGCAGTGCTTCCGGATGAAGAAACTTGGAGATGGACACTTTTCCATGGTGGCGGGAGATCAGTATCTGGAAATGCGCCAGAAGGGGGGAGTGGTAGATTTTTACTGCTCTCAGGAAGAATTTATCTGTTACTGGGTGCTGTATTTTGACCTGGATACGGATTATGAAACTTACATGAATGCAGCCAATCCACGGGATAAATATCTGGGTGCCGCCATAAAGGCAGGAGACGGGATCCGGATCTTAAGACAGGATCTCTGGGAAATGATCGTCACGTTTCTGATTTCCCAGCAGAATAATATCAAACGCATCCGCAAATGTATCGAAACTATCTGTCGGAAATATGGAGAGCGAAAAGTTTCATCAACAGGTGTGGAATATTATGCGTTTCCAACTGTGGAGGCGCTGAGTCAGGCAACGGAAGAGAACTTAAGAGACTGCGGCCTTGGATATCGGGCAAAATATATCGCAGTGACAGCCAGGACTATCGCATCCGGCGAAATCTCCCTGGAAAAAATCTATGATATGCGTTACCATCAGGCAAAGAAAGAATTGATGAAACTCTGTGGCGTTGGAGAAAAGGTAGCAGAGTGTATCTGCCTGTTTGCATTGCATCATATGGATGCTTTTCCCATAGATACCCATATCCGCCAGGTCATGGATGTGCATTATAAAAGAGGATTTCCAAACCGCAGATATAAGGGAATGCGTGGAATTATGCAGCAGTATATTTTTTACTACGACTTGTACTCGTAAGCTGCGGATGCTATCATAGTTCACAACAAAGAAAAAATTCATGGAGGTGAGGACGCGATCAGAAAGCATTTACTGAGATTAAGACGACCACAGATAAAGAAAAAAGAAAACAGTTATTACATCCGGGGCTATAAAGGAACAGAAGTAGTTATCCGTACCGATCATGAAATCCTGAAGAGGATTTCCTATGAACGAACCTGCGTGAAACGCATCCATATCCTCAGGAAGTATGAAACTGAGACGAAATATATTTATACAAGCAAAGGAAAAAGAAGAAGCCGACGTATCGTGATTCCGGGGATCCCTGTGAAAGACGGAAGTTCTATGCCACGTGCAGTACGGACAGTTCTGCAGGCTCTTTCCTATGGAGGAATTGAGGTAGACGCTTCCAGAAAGCTGGCAGATATTAAAAAAATGGATCCTATGAGTATTTTTTACAAAACACTGGATGCGGAAGTTTATAATGGGGACTATAAAGTGCCGATCCGTCTGTTTTTTCCAACAGAAGAGGCCATGGAGAATGGGGCTGCTTCCGGCAGAAAACCTCCGGTGATCCTGTTTTTCCACGGTGGTGGATGGGTTACAGAAAGCGTGGAGAATTATCAGCGTGTATGTGCCAGAATGGCGCAGTCCACCGGTCAGATCGTGGCATCTGTGGAGTACAGGCTGGCACCGGAATACCGTTTCCCGGTGGGGTTGATGGACTGCTATGCGGCAGCGAAGGCTTTTTATACCAACCGATTTCTTCTGAATACCGATCCGGATCGTATTACCATTATGGGAGACAGTGCCGGCGGAAATCTGGCTGCGGCTGTGTGCATGATGGCCAGAGACAGGGGAGAATTTTATCCGAAAAAACAGATCCTGATCTATCCGGCACTGAACAACTGTTATACAGAAGAATCGCCTTTTGAATCCGTAAAAACAAACGGGACCGGTTATCTTCTCACAGCAGAGAAGATGGAAGATTATCTGAAGCTTTATGAGAGCTGCCCGGAAGACAGAAAGAATCCGTATTTTGCGCCGATCTTGGAGAAAGATCTCCGAAATATGCCGGATACACTGATCCTTACCGCTGAGTTTGATCCTCTTCGGGATGAAGGAGAGGCATTTGGTGAACGCTTAAAAGCCGCAGGGAATCGAGTGGAAGTACACAGGATCGCGGGTGCGTTTCACGGGTACTTTGCACTGGGAATCAAATTTCTGCATGTGCAGGAGAGCTTTACGTATGTGAACCGTTTTCTGGAAACAGAAGAGCAGGAGCAGTTGTGAAAGGGCAAAATGTCTGCGGACAGGAAACAGAAATCTCAGAAAAGTCCCGGATAATGGACAGTAAATATCTCGCAGGAAGAAGGAAAACATCATGAAGAACGAATATGCACAGTGGAGAAAACTGGATAATGCGGCACTGGCGTTCCCGGCGGTGACAGGAAAAAATGACACCAGGGTATTTCGTTTTTACTGTGAACTGAAAGAAGAGATAAAAGAAGAAACGCTGCAGAAAGCGTTGGATCGTACCATGGAAAAATACCCTCTTTTCCGTGCGGTTTTAAGAAAGGGACTGTTCTGGTTTTACCTGGAGAGACGGGATATTCCGGCGGTAGTAAAGGAAGAAGCAGGTGCACCCTGCAGCGGACTTTACATTCCGGACAAAAAAACGCTTCTTTTTCGGGTGAGTTACTATAAGAACCGGATCAATTTTGAGGTATTTCACGCGCTGACGGATGGAACGGGAGCCATGCATTTCCTGATGGAACTTGTAAAAGATTATCTTCAGGAGGCACATCCGGAGAAAGAACTTCCGGAGCTTTTTCCAGACGAAAATATCACCGGAAGAGATATGGAAGAGGACAGTTTTTCCCAGTATTATTCCTCAGATGCGCCAAGAAAGAGAGAGTCCAAGAAGCCGGCTTTTCAGCTGAAAGGTGAGAAACTCAGACAGGAAGATATGAGTATCACGGAAGTATGCATTCCGGTGAAAGAGATTCACGCCCGGGCAAAAGCAGCCGGTGTGTCGATCACGGTTTTTCTTACGGCGGCTCTTATCTGGGCGATCCATGAGGAGGTGCCCCAGAATCAGGCGAAAAAACCCATTGGCCTTATGATCCCGGTAAATTTAAGGAATTATTTTCCGTCCCGGTCCATGGCGAATTTTTTCGGGTGGATCGAGATCAGCTGTTATTTTTCTGCGGAAACGACTTTTGAGGATATTCTTGAATCCGTAAAGGAGCAGTTTGCAAAAGAACTGAGCAAAGATGTGATCGAGGCGAAGCTGAATGATCTGGTAAGCCTGGAAAAGAATCCGATCCTGCGTCTGGTGCCGCTGGAGATCAAAACGCCGTTCCTTCTTGCAGGGACAACTCTTGGAGGAAGGTCCATTACCGCGATCTATTCCAATGTGGGAATTATACGGATGCCGGAGGAATACCGGAAATATATTCAGAGATTCGGGCTTTTTGCAAGTACGGACAGCCTGCAGCTGTGCTCCTGTTCTTTTGGGGATGAGATGGTTTTAAGTTTTTCGTCGAAAATTCCCAATGGAAATATAGAGCGGAATTTTGTGGGGAAGCTGAAAAAAGAGCAGGTGTCCTGTGAGATCCGGGAGAATGATTTTCCGGGGCAGAAAGAGGAACGGAAATCTCCGGCGAAGCTTTTTGAGAGCTTTACGTTTCTGTGTATTGTTCTGGCTGTGGTATGCAATCTGATCGATTATCTGGTGGACGGCCATATGGGATGGGCCTGGTTTGTGACTGCAGGAGCGTTCTGCACCTGGCTGATGGTTTCGGTGGCGTATGTGAAGCGGCGGAATCTATTGAAGAATGAAATGTGGCAGCTGGTGATCGTAACGGTAGCAGGTGTGCTCTGGGATGTGTTTACCGGCTGGCGGGGCTGGTCTGTGGACTATCTTCTTCCTCTTGCGGCCCTTGCTGTGATCTGTTCCATGTGGGCGATCACAGCGGCACAGAGGCTGGAAGTTGCGGAATATATGATCTATCTTCTGGAAGCAGGAGCTTTCGGCGTGGTGATCCCGTTGATCCTTCTGGCCATCGGTGTGGTGAATGTTCTGTATCCGTCTCTGATCTGTATCTGCGTCAGTTTTCTGATGCTGGTCTGGCTGTTTCTGTTTAAGAGAAAAGATATGGTACGGGAGATGCAGAAGAAGTTCCGGGTGTAGAGAATAAAAAGAACCGTCGGTTTACAGAAGATTTTTTTGAAAATCTGTCTGCAGACCGGCGGTTTTTTATAATGGCGTTCGGATATCAGAATCCAAAGTCCTCATAATCTTCCGGCGTGAACTTATGATAGATCATATGCTCACCTTCCAGGGACAGGCAGTACCGGTAATCGTCTGGAATACCGTCTTCAAAATATACAAGGTAGTCGAAGCCTGTGCCGGTTGTTTTTTCCATATGCACATGTTTGGAATAACTATGGAAAACATTCATCACTTCATCCAGAGTACAGCCGTGGCGGGCAACGGTGTTAATGAAACGTACCAGAAATTCACTTGGTTTCCGGTTCTCGTGAACATAGTCGGATGCCTGTGGCGGCAGAGTGATGCAGAAACGTTCGTTTTTGGAAGAAGCTTTTACTTTTCCAAGGCGGTCACAGGCATAATCGGAGAATTCTTCCATTGCGTGCTGCATTTCTTCTTCCGTAAGCTCAGTACCGAGAAGACGGTTCAGAGACTGCAGCGGATAATAAAAACGGGTAACTCCGCTCATATATCCGATCTTTACCTGCTGTTCCTGGATCATATCCAGGAGATTATTTTCCAGTTTTTTAAAATTCATAATGTTGTCCTTTCCGGGGTGTGAATGTTTATTGGACTACATACATTCATATCCCATTTTTTTCGCAGATATCACTGAGACAGCAGCGGTCACAGTAAGGCTTTGTCCGTGCTGTACAGACTTCTCTTCCGTGGTTTACAAGGCGGTGGCAGAGATCGTTGCCTTCTTCCGGAGGAATGATCTTCCAGAGAGCCATTTCCACTTTTTTCGGGTCTTTCATGTCATGGACAAGACCGATGCGGTTGGAAAGACGGATACAATGGGTATCGGTCACAATGGCAGGCTTTCCAAATACGTCGCCCATGATCAGGTTGGCACTTTTGCGCCCCACGCCGGGAAGTTTCAGAAGTGCGTTGAAGTCTTCCGGAACTTTGTCCTGGTACTGTTCGTGGAGGATCCGCATGCAGGCGCTGATATCCCGAGCCTTGCTTTTTCCAAGACCGCAGGGACGTACAATGGCCTCGATATCTTCCGGTTTTGCAGCTGCCAGGGCTGCCACGTCCGGATATTTTGCGTAGAGATCCTGAACCACCACATTCACTCTGGCATCGGTGCACTGAGCTGCCAGGCGGACACTTACAAGAAGTTTCCAGGCATCATCATAATCCAGGGTACAGTCTGCGTCCGGATATTCTTCTTTTAAACGGCTGATGACTTCATAAGCCAGTTCCTGTGTTGTCATTTGTATATAAACCATCCTTTCGATTTCGATGTGTTGAGATTTTTATTGTTGCCCCGATGCAGCGAATGCAGATCGCCAGTATCCGCTTAACTTTCAGGGATCATTACTGAATTACTACAGGTAGGATGATACCACAGCATCTGGAGAATTACAACGGCAATCCCCCCCAGGGGCTTGTTAAAACCCTGACAATTTGGTACATTAAACACAACCTATGGGGGTATGGAAAAAGTTAGGAAAACCTTATCAGATCAGGCCCCCACATAAATAAAAAAGCGCGGAGGAATCAACGTGGAAAAACTTCTCGACGAAATCGAATCTTACTGGAGCACCCGTACAGAAGGGTACTCCGAAGTGAATCATAAAGAGCTTGCAGGAACGCAGAAAAACGCATGGCTTAAGGTGCTGACCAGCCAGTTTCCAGACAAGCCAAAGGAAGAGATCCGTATCCTGGATATCGGAACAGGCCCCGGATTTTTTCCAGTGATCCTGGCAGAAGCCGGATATCACGTGGATGCTGTGGATTACACCGAAGGAATGCTGGAAAAGGCAAAGGAAAATGCGGGAGAACTTTGCCGGAACATTCATTTCCAGCGGATGGATGCACAGAAACTGGAATTTGAAGACAATACCTTTGATGTGGTTATTTCCCGAAATCTTACCTGGAATCTGGAGCATCCGGATGTTGCCTACAGAGAGTGGGTCCGTGTGCTGAAAGTGGGCGGAAAACTTCTGAATTTTGACGCTAACTGGTACGGCTATCTCTATGAGGAAGAGCAGCGGAAAGCCTACGAAAACGACCGGAAAAATGTGGAGAACAACAGTCTGGACGATCATTATCTCTGTACGGATATTGAGCGTATGGAGCGGATCGCCCTTCAGGTACCGCTGTCAAAGATCCGCCGGCCTGAGTGGGATGTAAAAACTCTCCGGGAAGCAGGACTTCTTGGAATCCACACTGATACGGAAATCTGGAAAACAGTCTGGAGTGAGGAGGAGAGACTGAATTATCAGTCCACCCCAATGTTTATGGTAACCGGCGTAAAACCGGATCATTTCCTGAATCTTCCGGTTGTGGAAGGAGAAAAAACCGAAGGATTCCTGGAGATTGGAGACGGAGAATTTACTCTTCCGGCAACCATTATCCGTGGAAAAAATCCGGGAAAAACCGTCCTTGTCACAGCTGGACTTCATGCAGGAGAATATGTGGGGATCCAGACCCTGATCGAGCTGTCAAAAAAACTGAATCCGGAAAAAGTTAACGGACAGCTGGTTCTGGTAAAAGTGCTGAACAGGCAAGACTTTGAGAAGCGAGCAGGCAGCATCAGCTGGGAAGACGGAAAAAATCTGAACCGTGTTTTCCCTGGCAAAAAAGATGGCACAAGAATGGAGCGCCTGGCAGCAGCCATCACAGAATCCCTGATCAAAAAAGCGGATTATTATATCGATCTTCACGGCGGTGACGATTATGAGGAGCTAACTCCGTATGTATATTTTGCAGGCGTGGCAAAGCCGGAGATCGTGGAAGCCTCCCGAAAAATGGCAGAGCAGGTTGATGTCCCATATATGGTACAGTCAAATGTAAGCACAGGCGGCGCCTACAATTATGCGGCAAGTACCTTCCATATTCCGGCGGTCCTTCTGGAACGCGGCTGTATGGGAACCTGGGAACGGGAGGAAGTGGATTCCATGCGAAGAGATGTAAGAAATATCCTCTGCAGCATCGGAGCCTATAACGGAATCCGTTCCCACAGTACGTACTATCCTCTGAAAATGGATGATGTGCGTTATCAATGCGCCAGTGTCAACGGTCTCTGGTACCCGGTGAAGAAACCAGGCGATATCGTTCATCAGGATGAGTATCTTGGAGAGATCCGTGATTATGAGGGAAATGTACAGGAAATCTGTCGTGCAGACATGGATGGTGTGATCCTTTATCAGGTATCAAGCCTTCAGGTTGTGGAAGGCGGCCCTGTGATCACCTACGGAAATATCGTAAGAGAAAAAGACGAGCGGAAAACAAGGATCGCCCAGTACTGGACCAGGCGCAGCGACAGCTTTCTGGAACAGAGAAGAGCAGAGCTTCACAGTGCACTTGCAGGCAGATGGATGACCGAGCTTAAGAAGCACCTGCCGGAGAAAAAGAATCTCAGGATCCTGGATGTTGGATGCGGGACTGGATTTTTTACCATTCTTCTTGCAAAAGAAGGCCATCAGGTAACCGGTATCGACCTGACACCGGATATGATCACCCATGCAAAAAAGCTGGCAGAGGAAGAAAAAGCAGACTGCCAGTTTGCGGTCATGGATGCGGAAAATCCGGATTTTCCGGATGAGGAATTTGATGTGATCGTATCCCGAAACCTTACCTGGACACTGCCGGATGCGGAACACGCTTACCAGGAATGGTTCCGTGTGCTGAAACCTGGCGGAGTGATGATCAACCTGGACGCTAACTATGGAGCAGCAGATTTTGCGGATACTGCAGATCTTCCGGAAAATCATGCCCATCATCAGATCCAGGATGAACTGATGCAGGAGTGCGAGGATATCAAGCGTCAGCTTCCGATCAGTTCTTTCCTGCGCCCGGCCTGGGATCTGGAAACACTGGGACGCATGGGCGTGGAAGAATTTTCCTTTGACCTTGGAATCAGTAAGCGTATTTATATCGAAAAAGATGAGTTTTACAATCCGACCCCGATGTTTTTGATCTTTGCAAAGAAACAGGGGTAGGATCATGCTGAATATAAAACAGATACAGTATTTTGCGGCCTGTGCCAAAACAGGCTCCTTCAGCCAGGCTGCAGAGCTGCTTTTTACCACGCAGTCAAATGTAAGCAAGGTGATCCGTTCCATGGAAGACGATATGCGTACCCAGCTGTTTGTCCGTCATGCAAAGGGCATAGAGCTGACACCGGAAGGAGAGCGTGCATATATCCATGTGCAGAGGATCCTGGAAAATATAGATGAACTGGAAATGCAGGCACAGCCACTTGCAAAAAGCAGCCTGTGTGTATGCTTTCATCCCAGCTCCTGGTTTGCGGATACCTTCGTAACGTATTATGAAGCACATAAGTGCGATGATCTTCATTATCAGGTTTACGCAGCAGATACCCATGAGATCATAAAACGTGTGAAAGGCAGACAGGATGATATGGGATTCGCCTATGTGATGCAGAATCAGCTGGCAGCGTTCCAGTATTTTCTTTCCCGAAATTACCTGGAATTTGAGCTGCTGACGGAAACCGAGGTAAATATTTATACCGGGAAAGGGAAAGCAGATGAGGGAGATTTTAAAATGTCCCAGCTCAGGCTGATCCAGAGATTTCCCGATGAATTTTCCCCGGATAATTACCGGAACCTTGTAGAGGAAAACGGTCATTCCGCAGTGGAGGCAGAGACCGTAGTCGTAACAAACAGTGATTATATCGTGGAACGTCTTCTTGGGTCCGGAGAGCTGTGTAATATCAGTGGTGCGGATCTTTCCGGCCGTGATCCGGGATATTCCTCCGTGAAATATACATTTCCGGGAGAAGGACAGAGACTTGTTTACGGGTGCATCTGCCGGAGAGGTGAAGAGCTCAGTGAACAGGGAAAGGATTTTCTGGGATTCGTGAAGGAAAGACTTCAGATTTCCGGAAAGTGATAAAAGAATAAAGCAAAAGACCAGGCGGGATTTTTCTGCACGGGACACAGGTTCCTGATACAGAAAAGTCCTGTTTTTTATATGGAATACACATCCATGCTAAAACCGACTGTCCAATATCCCCATACCGGGGTTGTCCGAAAGCTGTTAAATGATAAAATAATATCAGCAGCACACTCCGCGTGCTGAATATAAAAACACTGTGATGCACATAACCTCCGCGCACTCCTATTTGTGCATACAAATGTTTTGTCGAATAATAACACGACCCTTTCAAAAGCAGTTATGGTTTTGGATGCCATAACTGCTTTTGAAATATGAACACAAATCGTTCCACGATTTGTGTTCATGAGCATGCAGCAGAGCGGAATGCGAATGTCTGCCTTACTGTCTTACATGTAAGTAAAGGGAAGTGGGAAAGGAAAATTATGAACAAAGAAAATAAACTCGTCATCCGGATCCTGAAGCGGATCCTTCTGCTTGCTGTGGTTATGTTTCTGCTGTCTGTGGTGGTGTTCTGGCTGGCGAGACTGGCACCGGGAGATCCCCTGCAGTCCTTTTACGGAGATTCCCTGGAAATGATGACCAGCGATGAAGTGGCTGCGGCCAGAACGAGACTAGGACTGGATCAGGGAATCGGGGTACAGTATGTAAGGTGGTTTACCAATGTAGTCCATGGTGATTTCGGATTGTCGCTGAAATACAGGCAGCCGGTTATGAATGTGATCAAACCGCTGATCGGAAATACTCTGGTGCTGGGAGGAATTGCTTATATTGTGATCTTTATACTGGCAGTTCTGATCGCCATATTCTGTACGCTCCATGAGGATCAGTGGATCGACCGGCTGATCTGCAAGATCGGAACAGCAGCCTATTATGTGCCGGCTTTCTGGCTTGGTGTGGTACTAATCCTGATCTTCAGTGTAAATCTTGGATGGTTCCCAAGCAGCGGGGCCTATGATGTGGGAATGGCAGATAGTATCGGCAATCGTATGAAGCATATGATCCTTCCGCTGGTAGTAATGATCTTCAGCCATCTCTGGTATTACGCATATATGATACGTAACAAATTTCTGGATGAGGTGCGGAAGGATTATGTACTTCTTGCCAGATCCAAGGGACTTTCCAAAAGAAAGATCCTGTGGAAGCATTGTCTTCGAAATGTATTGCCGACGATCGTGAGTATCATGGCAGTTTCGGTACCCCATGTAACCGGTGGGACTGTAACTGTGGAAGCTGTTTTCAATTATGCGGGAATTGGAAACCTTGCAGTGGAATCTGCAAAATATCACGATTATAACCTGCTGATGATCGATGTGCTGATCACGGGATTTATCGTATTTTTAAGCAGCTTTGTTGCACAGACTGTCAATGAAGAGATCGATCCAAGAATGAAGGATTCGGAGGTGAGGGTATGGTAGCTGATCGGAAGCTTTTAGAAGCTGAGCTTTTTCAGGTAGTTGGTGCCGGGTGGAAGCAGCATGAATCTGAAAAACGAAAAAAAACATTTCGGGAAAAGCTGAAGGGGAAACCGGTATTTTCCATGGTCCTGCTTTTTCTGATCGTTTTGGGCTGTATATTTGCAAATGTTGTTGCAAATCATGATCCCTCAGGTTTTTATCTCCAGAATCTGAATACACCGCCGGGAAAGGAATTTATCTTTGGAACGGATTCGCTTGGAAGAGATATTTATTCACTGATCTGGTATGGTGGACGGGTTTCTCTGGTGATCGGGCTTCTGGGAGCTGCGATCATTACTGTGATCGGTGTTACCTACGGATGCATCAGCGGAACAGCAGGTCCAAAGGTGGATTCAGTTCTGATGCGGTTTACGGAAATGTGCGGAAGTATTCCGACCCTTCTGCTGATCCTGATCCTGTCTGCGGTCCTTCAGGCCAATGATGTGATCAGCATATCTGTGATCATCGGTATTACCGGGTGGTTTGCACTGGCACGTATTGTAAGAAGTGAAGTGCGGCAGATAAGGAACAGTGATTATGTGATGTATGCAAGACTCTGCGGAGGAAGTTTTGGATATGTGATGTATCACCATCTGATCCCGAATTTTGTTTCGGCGATCATGTTTGTGGTGATCTCTTCGATAAGCAGCTGTATTACCATGGAATCTACATTAAGCTTTCTTGGCCTCGGGCTTCCGGCTGATGTAGTCTCCTGGGGAAGTATGCTCTCGCTGGCAAATAAAGCACTGATCATGAATACCTGGTGGGTGATCGTGATCCCAGGAGTTTTTCTGGTCATTACTTTAATGTGCATTACCAGTATGGGAAGCTTTGTGAGAAGTGAGGTAAATAACCATTACAGCAATCTCTGATGCAGTCAAAAATATTTGAATACAAACCGTGATGAAGCATTCCGAAGTGTAGATAACCGGTTTGAAAATAAGGAAAGATGAGGAAAACAGAATGAAAAAGAGAACAGGAATCAACTATGGAAGAAAATATGCGGCGATAACACTGGCAGCAGTGACCGCAGCATGTACAGGAGCAACTGCAGGCAGTGCGGTAACCGTAGCTGCGGCAGAAGAAAATAAAACTCTGGTATATGCAGGTGAGTCAGAAAGTACAATTAATCCCCTTCTGAATAACCATGATGAACTTCCGGATCTTATTTTTTCAGGACTGATGAAATATGATGCCAATGGAAAGCCGGTAGAGGATCTTGCAGAGAGCTATACCTTTGACAAGGATACCAATACCTATACTTTTAAACTTCGAGATGGTGTTAAGTGGCATGATGGAGAAGATTTCAATGCAGAGGATGTTGTATACACTTATAAGGAGCTTACAGAGGATGAAACCCTGGGAGTCAGCATCACCAGCAACTATCAGGACATTACAAGTATTGAGGCACCGGATGATCAGACTGTGATCTTTACACTGGATCAGTATGATGCTGCCATGCTGGATTACTTTACCATGGGAATCCTTCCAGAGCATCTTCTGGAAGGGGAGGACATAAATACTACATCCTTTAACCAGAATCCGGTGGGAACAGGCCGTTATAAATTTGAAGACTGGGATGCTACCGGCGGAATGATCACACTGAAACGAAATGAAGATTATTACGGAAAGGTTCCGAATATTGAAACCGTTGTATACCGTACAGTGTCGGATGAGACTACAAAGGCAACCATGCTCCAGTCCGGCGAGGCGGATCTTGCATGGCTGAATTCCAACTATGCTTCTCAGTTCAAGGATAAGGACGGATATAATTACTGGGAGTTCACCACAGCAGATTACCGTGGAGCTGCCATGGATATGAGTACAGATTTCTGGAAGGAAAACGGAGATTCCATCGGCGTTCTGAATTATGCGCTGGATAAGGATTCCATTATTGCAGGTGTTCTTGCAGGACAGGGAGAGCCGGCATACAGCCCGATCCAGAGAAACCCTCTCGGAACAGATAAGGAAGCCAATATCTACTCCTATGATCTGGATACCTTTGCAAAGAAGATGGAAGAGCTGGGATGGAAAAAAGGTGATGATGGGATCTATGAGAGAAACGGACAGAAATTCCACTTTACCATCCAGGTACGTGATTACGAAGAAGAGCGTGTGGATATTGCCAATGTCATGTCTGATATGCTGAAGCAGGCTGGTGTGGAAATGGAAGTAAAGCTTGTTACCAAATTTGACTGGGATGCAGGATACAATGGATTTCTTGCCGGCTATGCAACACAGTTTGACCCGGATATGGCATATGTAAACTTTGTAACCGACGCAAGTGGAAACAACATGCATTATTCCAATGCAGATGTGGATAAATATCTTGAGGAAGGCCGTCACGGTGAGACTGAGGAAGCCAGAAAAGAAGCATATAGTGAATTCGAAAAGGCATATGCCAAGGCACCTGGAATCCTTCTGGTTGCTTATCTTCAGGGAGATTATGTAGGCGTTTCCGGACTTGACGGACTGGATACCACACGTGTTCTGGGACATCATTCCGTAGGTGTTATGTGGAATATTGAAGACTGGACCATTACAAAATAAGGAAAAGATCATGCAGGAAACCGTTTTGGAATTAAAAAACTATTCGGTAAGCTTTGACACACCGGACGGCAAGGTACAGGCCGTCCGGAATGTTGATCTCACGGTAAAAAAAGGAGAGATACTTTGTATCGTAGGTGAGTCCGGATGTGGAAAAACCGTTATGTGCCGTAGCGTGATGAAGCTTCTGCCACCGAATGCACATGTAAAAAGCGGAGAGATCAGTCTCTGCGGAGAGAATATCACAGCCTATAAAAGAAAAAAAATGGAAAAGCTGTGCGGAAGTAAGGTAAGCATGGTGTTCCAGGATCCTATGCTGACGCTGAATCCGACGATCCCTGTTGGCAAACAGATCACAGAGGCTATTATCAAAAATCAGAAAGTATCCAGGGATGAGGCGAAAAAAAGAGCTGTGGAAATGCTGAAGCTGGTAGGGATTCCGGATGCAGAACAGCGATATGGACTGCAACCTCATTTTTTTTCCGGAGGAATGCGTCAGCGTTGTGTGCTGGCTATTGCACTGGCCTGTGATCCGGAAATATTATTTGCCGATGAGGCGACTACAGCACTGGATGCAACCGTGGAAGCAAAGATTCTGGATCTGCTTCTTGAGCTGAGAGAAAAAACAGGGATCAGTATTGTGTTCATATCTCATGATCTGGGAGCTGTTGCAAGGATCGCAGACAGAGTTGCAGTTATGTATGCAGGAAAGATCATTGAGATCGGGACAGCGGAAGAGGTTTATTATGATCCCCGGCATCCTTATACCTGGGGACTTCTGTCTTCACTGCCTGTATTTGCAGGTGAAAAAGGGGAGCTGAATCCGATCCCCGGAATGCCGCCCTCTCTTTTGAATCCTCCGCCGGGAGATGCATTTGCCGTTCGAAATCCCCAGGCGCTGGCAATCGATTATGAACAGACTCCGCCGATGTTTAAAGTCAGTGATACGCATTATGCAGCCACATGGCTTCTGGATGAAAGAGCTCCGAAAATAGAAAAGCCCGCCATTTTGAAGGACAGATTACAGGAAAACAGCGGCCGTAAACAGAAACCGGATAAAAAGGAAGCGTCATTTTTACAGAAAACAGAACAGAAACAGGCGCCTGTACTGATCGAAGCCAGAAATCTGAAGCAGCATTTCCGTATCCGTTCCGATTATACGATCCATGCAGTGGATGATGTTTCCTTCCGTATCCGGGAAGGTGAGATCATGGCACTGTTGGGAGAGACCGGCTGCGGAAAATCCACAACAGCCAGAACGCTTGCAGGAATCTACCGGCCCACAGGCGGGGAGATCTTTTATCAGGGAGAAAGAGTGCCGGATAAAAAGGATCCTTTCGGAATGCGGAAGAAAATGCAGACTGAGATCCAGATGATCTTTCAGGATTCGGGCGCTGCACTGAATCCCCGAATGAGCATACGGCAGATCATGCTGGAGCCTGTAAAGATCAGCCGCAGGATCCGTGACAGAGAAATGCTGGAGAACAGGCTTCGGGAAATCCTGAAGGAGACAGGACTGGATGAAAGCATTCTGTCGAAAAAGCCGGGAGAGCTTTCCGGCGGACAGAGACAGAGAGTTGCCATAGGAAGAAGCCTTCTCATGGAACCACGTCTTATCATCGCAGATGAACCGATCGCATCGTTGGATATTTCTATCCAGGCACAGATCGTCATGCTTTTTAAAAAGCTTCAGCAGGAAAAAAGATTTTCTTTTCTTTTTATTGCCCATGATCTGTCAATGGTACGTTTTTTAAGTGATACAACAGGTGTGATGAAAAACGGAAAGCTGGTAGAAATGGCACCTACAAAAGAGCTTTTTGAAAATCCGCAGCATCCTTATACACAGTCCCTGCTTTCTGCGCTCCATATCCCGGATCCGCTGGAAGAGAGAAAACGAAGGCTGATCGAGTATGAAGAGCCACAGTCTCTTGGAGAGGGCTGGAAAGAATTATCCGCATGTCATTGTGTGAGAATATAAGAACATAATGGAATACATATGCATGACAAAATGGAATATGTAAAATCCCCCCGCCGGGGTTGTGGCAGAACAGCCGTGTTGTTAAACTTTTGTTATTCGAAATACTGAGAAACAAAGTGCGGAGAGGAAAATATGGGAAAATATATAATAAAACGGTTGCTGCAGCTGATCCCGGTCCTGATCGGGATCACCTTTCTTTCTTTTGCCATGATGCGTCTTGCCGGCGGAGATGCAGTAACTTATATGTATGAAAATGCAGGCTCTGCAGTATCCCAGGAGGTCATTGATAATGCAAAGGCAGAATATGGCCTTGATAAACCATTCCTTGTACAATATGCTGCCTGGTTTGCGGGAATGGCAACCGGAGATATGGGAGAGAGCTATGTGTCTCACAGAGATGTCTATGAAACCTTTATTTCAAAGCTTCCGGCAACGATGATGCTGACTCTGTCATCGATCCTTCTTACGATTGTTCTTGCGATCCCGTTGGGAATCCTATCAGCAGTAAAGCACAACAAATGGGTAGATTATCTGATAAGATTTTTAAGCTTTATCGGCAATTCCATGCCGAATTTTTTTGCTGCCATGGTCCTGATGTATTTTCTGTCCATCAGGCTGGGCGTTTTACCGGTAGTCACAAATACAGATCTTGGACAGAGTATTATTCTGCCGACACTGACACTGGCGATCTCCATGGCCGCAAAATATACCAGACAGGTGCGTGCCACGGTTCTGGAAGAACTGAATAAGGATTATGTGACCGGAGCCCGGGCAAGAGGGATCCGCAGTCGTGTGATCATCTGGAAGAATGTAATGAAGGCTTCCATGCTGACGATCATCACACTGCTGGCTCTGTCCATCGGCAATCTTCTGGGAGGAACTGCCATTGTGGAAAATATCTTTATGTGGGATGGTGTCGGAAAACTGGCGGTAGATGCGATCACCATGCGTGACTATCCGATCATCCAGGCTTATGTGGCATGGATGGCGGTTATTTATGTTCTGGTAAATCTGGTGACAGATATTATTTACCACTATCTGGATCCGAGAGTACGACTTGGAGGTGACAGAGCATGAGTGGAAAAAATAATATCACAGTCCGGAAACAGAAGATCCGGAAAAATCATACAAAAGCAAAGCTTGTCTTTTTTCTTGTGCTTACAGCATTGCTTCTGTTTGTAGCGGCATTTGCAAAATATCTCTGCCCTTATGATCCTTATGCCCAGGATCTGGCACTTGCTCAGAAACCGCCGGGACCGGAGCATCTGCTCGGGACAGACCGTTATGGAAGAGATATGCTTTCCCGTGTGATCATAGGAAGTACGACCAGTATTTATGCAACGCTGCTCCTAGTTGCAGTGATCACTGTGGTGGGAACGGCTATTGGTATTTTCTGTGGCTGGAAGGGCGGCAAAGCCGATACTGTTCTGATGCGTATCTCCGATCTGTTCCTGGCTTTTCCGGGACTGGTATTTGCCCTGGCAGTAGCAGGTGTTCTGGGAGGCGGTATCCAAAATGCCATTATTGCTCTGGCGGTGATCAGCTGGCCGAAGTTTGCAAGACTTGCCAGAGGGCTTACCCTGACTCAGAAGGACTCTGCATATCTTATGGCGGCAAAGCTTTCCGGGAGCAGTACAGGAAAGCTTCTGCTCAAACATATCCTTCCAAATATTGCAGGCCCCATACTTGTTACGTCAGTTCTTGATATCGGAACCATGATGATGGAGCTGGCAGGACTTTCCTTTCTCGGACTTGGTGTAAAGCCTCCAATGGCAGAATGGGGAAGTATGATCAACGATGGAAGAAGTATGCTGCAGATTTCACCGTGGATGGTACTTGCGCCGGGAATGGCGATTTTTATTACAGTAATGATCTTTAATCTTCTGGGAGATACGATCCGTGATTATATGGATCCGAAGGAACGAAACAGGAGAAGAGGATAACAGGCACTTATAAATAAGCATAACACAGAAAGTGAGAGCGGAGATTATGAAGAAAAAGATTCTGGCAGCAATGCTTGCTGCGTCAATGGTCATGAGCATGACGGGAGTTCCGGCAGCAGCAAAAAGCAAAGAAAAGAGTGAAGGAACTACCTTTGTTTACGGAACTACCGGATACAGTGAAGAAATGGGAGATGCAGGATTAAACCCTCACGACAATTATTCCGGATGGAGCTGTCTGCGTTATGGTGTAGGAGAAACACTGTTTAAGTACAATGACAACATGGAGGTAGAGCCATGGCTTGCTACAGACTATGAATTTACAGACGATAATACAGTAAAGATCACCCTTCGTGACGGTGTGAAATTTTCCAGCGGAAGAACCATGGACGGAGAAGCGGTAAAGGAATGTCTGGAAGATCTGATCGCAAACCATGACCGTGCACCTTACGATATGAAGATCGATAAGATCGAAGCAGATGGAATGACAGTAACAATCCATACTTCCGAACCATGTCCGGCACTGATCAATTATCTCGGTGACCCGTATGGTGCCATCATTGATATGGATTATGGCGTACAGGGAGAGGGTGGCTCTGCAAATGTGGCAGGAACAGGCCCCTATGTTGCAACAGAGGTATCCCCAACAGAGATCAAGCTGGTAAAAAATGAGGATTACTGGGGCGGAGATGTAAAGGCAGACAACGTTATCGTAAAATCTTTCTCAGATGGAAGTGCCCTGACAGCAGCATTACAGACAGGAGATGTGCAGGGAACTTACGGGCTTCAGTACGATAATTATGCCCTGTTTGACGGAAATCCGGATTATCAGATCAGCTCCGTGGCAACAAGCCGCTGTTTCTTCGGACAGTTTAACATGGAATCAGAGCTGATGCAGGATCAGAATGTGAGAAAAGCCATTGAGATGGGAATCGATAAAGAGGGATTTTGCAGCGTGATCATGCAGGAACGGGGCGTTCCGGCAGTGGGTGCTTTCCCGGGCAGTTTTTCTTATGGAAATGATGCAGTGAAGGCACCGTCTTATGATCCGGAAGAGGCAAAAAAACTTCTGGAAGAATCCGGATGGAAGGATACAGATGGTGACGGATATGTAGATAAGGATGGAAAAAAACTTTCTATTACATGGCTGACCTATCCTACACGTCTGGAGCAGCCGAAGCTTGCCGAATATGCACAGTCCACTTTAAAGGACATCGGAATTGAGGTAAATGTAAACAACACGGCAGATCATGCAACTTATGCGAAGAACGGCGATTTTGACGTATATGTAAGTTCTCTTACAACGGCACCTACCGGTGATCCGGAGTATTTTTTTACAAGTACGGTTGTATCTGACGCTGCCAAGAATTATGGTAAATACAGCAATGCTGCGCTGGATGATATCGTAACGAAGATGCATGAGACTTTTGATACTGATGAGAGAAGTAAACTTGCCATTGAAGCACAGCAGACGATCCTGGATGATGATGCGTATTTCTTTGTTTCCCATCTGAATATGGGGCTTGTATCGAAGGCAAATGTGTCAGGGCTGGCTGCGCATCCCTGCGATTATTATGAGATCACGGCGGATCTGGAAGTGAAATAATGACAGGGACAGAAGAATGTGAGCCCAAACGAAGATAAATGTACAGCAGAATGTAATATAAATGTCTGCGGTATCTGTCGGGAAAAAACGAGGAGTTAAGATGGAACCATTGTTGAAATTTGAACATGTAACGATCTGCTATAATGGAGAAAACGTTGTACAGGATATAAATCTGGAACTGAACAGGGGAGAGATCCTGGGAGTGGTAGGAGAGTCCGGAAGCGGAAAAAGCACCATCATCAAGGCAGTCATGGGACTTCTGGGAAACGAAGGCATGGTGACAGAAGGAGATATCTGGTACAAAGGAAAAAATGTAGTGGATATGCAGGAAAAAGAACTCCGCACACTTCTGGGACCGGAGATCGCCATGATCTTTCAGGATTCAGGAGCAGCTCTTTGCCCCATCCGTACCGTAGGTGACCAGATTTATGAAAGTCTCCGTGAACACGAAAAGATCAGCCGCCATGAATGCGACAGACGTGCGTTGGAAATGATGGCGAAGATCGGGCTCAAAGATGGAGGGCGTGTTTTAAAGAGCTATCCCTTTGAATTGTCCGGTGGTATGAATCAGCGTGTGGGAATCTGTATTTCCATGCTGCAGAATCCGTCGCTTCTTCTGGCAGATGAGCCTACCAGTGCTCTGGATGTAACCATACAGAAACAGGTGGTTGAGGAAATGCTGCTGATGCGTAAGGAATACGGAACAGCCATGATCGTTGTCACACACAACATCAGCGTGGTGGAAAAAATGGCAGATAAGGTTCTGGTACTGAAAAACGGAAAGGTGAGGGAATACGGAAAAACAGCTCAGGTTCTGACAGATCCGGAGGATCCCTATACAAAAGAGCTTATGAGTTCGGTACCTCGTTTGAAACGTACAGGTACCGGAAATGGAGGCAGATGATGACAGAAAATAAAAACATTCTGGAAGTACATCATTTGAAAAAAAGCTTCACCACCGGTAAAAAATCCTTCACGGCTGTAGAAGACGTAAGCTTTTCTCTGAAAACGGGGGAAGTATTAGGAATCGTAGGGGAATCCGGCTCAGGAAAAAGCACTGTGGCGAAGATGATCACACATCTGACAGAACCCACCGCCGGAGAAATTTTTCTCATGGAAAGGGATATCACACATGCAAAGGGAAAAGATCTCCGGGAAATCTACCGGGGAATGCAGATGGTTTTTCAGACACCGGCAGAATCCTTTGACCCCAGATGCACTCTTGGGGACGGGATCGGGGAAAGTCTCCGGAATATGGGGATAAGTAAGAAGGAAACCAGGAACCGTGTGGAAAAGCTTCTGCTTACCTGCGGACTGACTCCGGAATATGCAGATCGGTATCCCCATCAGGTCAGCGGAGGGGAGTGCCAGAGAGCGGCTATTGCCAGAGCCCTGGCTGTGGAACCCAGAGTGCTGATCTGTGATGAAGCAACCAGCGCCCTGGATGTGACTGTGCAGAAACAGATCATGGAACTGCTTCAGCAGTTAAAAAAAGAAAACCAGCTGTCCTTTCTTTTTATCTGTCATGACCTGGCCCTTGTCCAGCTGTTCTGCGACCGGGTGATCGTGATGCATGACGGACATGTGGAAGAGGAAGGGACACCGGAAGAGATCATTGAGCATCCGAAGACAGAGTATACGGAGCAGCTGATTCGGTCGGTACTGTAATAATAACAGATAAAAACAAAAGAGCGAAGCCCTCAGTAGTGCGAATACTGAGGGCTTTTTTGCAGGTTATACGTTGACGCATTTTCTCTCACCCGATATAATTAAAAAAGAATCGAAACCGGATGAAAACGGAATAAATATAGAGGAGACCACAAAAAATGGCAGAAAATTTACAGATCAGACTGTCAGATCCCGGTGAGGCGGATCGTCTGGCAGAGATCGAGGCAATCTGTTTTCCACCTGCGGAGGCGGCAAGTCATGAGGAAGTTGTGAAGCGTATGGGAGCCTTCCCGGAGAATTTCGTTGTAGCAGTAAAGGATGAGCAGATCGTAGGTTTTATCAACGGAGGAACCACAGATAAACCAGTACTCCCGGATGAATTTTATCATGATATCACTCTTCACAGAAAGGACGGGGAGATTCAGACTGTATTCGGACTGAATGTGATCCCTGAATACCGTCATCAGGGGATTGCCGGAGAGCTTGTGGAATATTTCAAGGAGCTTGCGAAAGAGCGTGGAAAAAAAGCCCTGATCCTTACCTGCAAGGAGCATATGATCCCATTCTATGAGAGCCACGGACTGAAGAAGCTGGGTGTGGCAGATTCCTGTCATGGCGGAGCAACCTGGTATGATATGCAGATCTGGTTCTGAGAAATGAAGACAGTAACAGAAGAAAAAAGAAGAGTCAGCTGCAGAAACAGAGACCAGCTGAATAAGAAACCAGAGGAAAAATAAATGAGAATACGAATGTACAATGTGGGGTTCGGGGACTGTTTCTGTATCCGTGACAGAAAAAGCAGCCTGCTTGTGGATTTCGGGGCAGCCAACAGCAAGATCGAAGGGCGGCCACGGAGAGAGGTCTTTGATGTGATCATCTCAGACCTTACTACTATCCGCAAAAAAAATCTGCTTCTGACACATTTTCATCCGGACCATGTTTCCGGATTACTTTATATGATGCGTTACCGAAGAGATGCCTACGAATTTGAAAAGATCTATCTTCCGGATGTATTTTCCGGTCCGGAAATGAAATACACACTGGCGCTTCTGCTCCTTGCGGATGTGACAAAAAAGGCCAGTCTTCCCGGAAGACGTGTCAGCCTTTTTGCCCTTGCAGAAGCTCTTTGCGCCAGAAGGGTAAAGATCGACCTTTTATCCAGAGGCTCAGAGTTTGAGGGAAAATATACAGCGCTCTGGCCGGATCTCAGTGAAGTCAGCCGGGAGACAGAGGAGGTATTTAATTCTCTGATCGAGAATCACGAAAATGCAATGACAGAGCTTGTGAACATTGCGGAGGAAGTAAGAGAGCTGTTTCTGTCCATGACAGAGGAGACACTGGAAGCAGAGGAGAAATCGGAGCCACTGTCTGTGCCAGAAGATACAGATGGGCCAGAGAGCTCTTTGAAAGACCCGAGAGAGTACAGCGGGGAAAACGAAGAATATACACAGGAAAAACTGGTGCTTGCAAATGAAGATGCAGGCGCAGCAATAGAAGATACAGCAGAAGATCCGGAAGAAACCGAAAAAGAGAGAGTACGTCGTCTCAACCCGGAAAAACTGGAAAAGAAATTTCGTGAATTACAGGCAACAGAAGAATTTCAGGCACTTCTGGAGAGTGCGGAAAAACAGGGCCATTCCCTGCGACAGTTCCGCCACAAGATCAGCCTGGCATTCCAGAACACCATTGACGGCGAACTGAACCTTCTGTTCACCGGAGATGTACAGCCACAGTATATGAAGATGATCGCAGAGAATTATGACGGAAAGATCCAGCTTCACGAACATTACTGGTGCATCAAGGTACCTCATCATGGAACAGAATCTCATTTCTTCGATTTCAGCGGTTTTTCCCCGGAAAACATGATGATCCCCAACGGGGCGTACTACGATAACAGCAAGAAGAAATCCAAGAACCAGAGAACTTCCATGCAGTATGGCGGCCTGTTTTATATTAATGATGCTCATATGTACTGTTCCAACTGTGACTGCTGCGACAGTTATGAAAATGGATGTTCCTGCAGAGAGTACGATGTAATTTCACCATCATATTATAAAGATATCTGATCTGTAAAAAAAAGGGGGCACACTAGGTGTCACATATTGAAAGAATTGTGTAAATGTAATAAAATTTTTGGAAAAGAAAAGATTTATCGCAATACCAGATAAATTCAAACAAATTGGACAATTAAGATCTAATATCAATCCAGAGGAAGGAGCGGGAATGTATGTATTGCGGAAGATGCGGTGCAGAAATAAAAGATAAAACAGCCAGATTCTGCGACAACTGCGGAGCGCCGCTGGAAACGGGCGGCGGTCAGAATGACTATGGCAGTGAAGATACATATAATGGAAGAGGTAATCGCAGAAACGGTACTTACAGTGGAACGGGTACCTATAATGATGGCGGAAATGGGACATACGGAACTTATGATCAGCCGTATAATAACGGAGGAAACGGAACCTATAACCGCTCACATAATAACAGAGGAAACGGAACTTATAATGGGACTTACAACAGGCGCACTGGTCAGAACCAGCAGGATGATAATCTGATCTGGGATGACGGACTGCCGGAAGTGCCAGATAACAGAGGAAACAAGGGCGATCAGAAAAAATGGCTGATCAGTATTGGATGTACAGTTGGAATCCTCGTGATAACAGTTGTCGTACTTGCTCTTCTCCTCGGAAAAAATTCCGGAGGAAGCGCCTCGGATATTGTAGTGAATATCACACAGGCACCAAAGGCTGAAATCTCACAGAACAGCACCAAAACAGCAAAAGCTGATACAGAAGAGAAACAGAATACAACAGCATCCAATCAGTCCACAACAAAAAACAGCAGTACACAGAAAAGTGTAAAAATTGCGACACCTACACCGTCAGCTGCAACAGATGCACAGGAGCTGCAGATCACAAATGAGCAGAAACCCCAGAGCTCATCTGCACAGAAAAAACAGTCAACGGTGCAGCCATCAAAAAAAAGTACACAGAAAAACACACAGTCTGCGAATACACAAAGTCAGCAGTCCCAGCAGACACAGCAGTCTGCTTCCCAGAGCCAGGCAGATAAAGATCTGGAGGCACTTCGAAATGCGCCGGTACAGGAATATACCATGCCGGAAGAAAGCACAAACAGCAGTACACAGAGTTCTCAGAACTCTACAGCAGGTACAACATCCGGATCTTCTTCAACGGCAACAACTGCAGGCTCAGGAGATTATATTTTTCCGGAGAGCAATTCCGCATATCTGACCAGGGATCAGCTGGAAGGCCTTTCCAAAGACCAGCTGGCGTATGCAAGAAATGAGATTTACGCGAGACATGGAAGAAGATTCCAAGACCAGATGTTCCAGGATTATTTCAATGCGAAATCATGGTATGTACCGCAATACGATCCAGACCAGTTCGATGCCATGCAGGATACGATCTTTAATGAATATGAAAAAGCAAACGCCAAGTTGATCCTTGAGGTAGAACAGGAACATGGATACACATACTGATCCGGTGAAAATGAGGTGATATTATGCTTTCAGAAGAGATGACAGGACGTCTTGTCAATGAGATCCGGCGTTTTCTTATAGCAGATGCGGCGACTTTGAGTAAGGCAAACGATGAACAGCTGCGAAGAAGAATTGCGGATATTATAGACCATAAGCTGGTGAATTACAGGATAAGCCCTCAGGAGCGCTCCAGGATCGTACGTCTGGTATTCAGTTCCATCCGTGGAATGGGAATCCTGGATGAGATCCTTGCAGATGACAGTATTACAGAGATCATGATCAACGGACCATTCCACATTTTTGTGGAGCGTGCAGGAAGACTGGAAGCTCTGAACAAAAAATTTGCCAGCGAAAATGAGCTGAGAAATATCATTCAAAAGATGGTAGGGTCTGTTGGAAAAGAGGTCAATGAAGCCAATCCGATCGTAGATACACGACTGGCAGACGGCTCCCGTGTAAACGTGGTCCTGCCGCCGCTTTCCCTGTCGGGCCCCATTGTGACCATCCGAAAGTTTTCCAGAACTCCGATGACGGTAGACCAGCTTTTGAAATATGGTTCCATTACACCGGAAGCAGCGGATTTTCTGGGAAAACTGGTAAGAGCCAAGTATAATATCTTTATCAGTGGGGGTACAGGCTCCGGAAAAACAACGTTTCTCAACGCCATGTCGAATTTCATTCCACGGGATGAACGTATCATAACGATCGAGGACTCTGCGGAGCTTCAGATCGTAAATATTGATAATATCGTAAGTCTGGAAACAAGAAATGCCAACACTTCCGGAAAAGGTGAGGTAACCATCCGTGATCTTATCAAATCCGCACTGCGAATGCGACCGGAGAGGATCATTGTTGGAGAGGTTCGAGGCGCGGAAGCACTGGATATGCTGCAGGCAATGAACACAGGCCATGACGGAAGTCTTTCTACGGGCCATGCCAACTCGACCAGAGATATGCTGAGCCGTCTGGAAACCATGGTGCTGCAGGGAAATGCAGGCCTGCCGCTTCCGGCTATCCGCCAGCAGATTTCCTCCGCACTGGATATCATCATCCATCTTTCCAGACTGCGTGATAAATCCAGACGAACCATGGAGATCACAGAAGTTCTGGGCTGTAAAAACGGAGAAATTCAGCTGAATCCATTATTTGTATTCAAGGAAACCCAGGGAAGTACGCTGGAAAAAGTGCAGGGACGACTGGTACGCACAGGAAATCCTCTGTATAATGATTATAAACTGCGGCTTTCCGGAATGCATTCAGGCCTGTAGATCATCAGGCCAAAAGGAAGATTATGAAAAAAGAAAAAAAACCAAAAACAAAAACTGTAAAACAAAAGAAAGTAAAACCTCAGAAAATAAAACAGAAGAAGGTTAAAGCTCCCAAATATATACCTGTAAAACCTGTTTTCGGAACAGCGGAGGATTATTATATTTATCGTCTGAATCCGGTGGAAACCGCAACAGGTGCGCTATTGGGCGGAATCGTGGGATTTTTCTTCAGTATGGTATTTTTCAGAAATGTGATTTTTTCCCTGATCGTAGGGCTGCTCCTTGTTGTTCCGGGAATCCGGAAATACCGGGATTATCTGAAAGACAAAAGAATGAAAAATCTTCTGTACCAGTTCCGTGATATGATGGAATCTCTTTCCGCATCCTATTCCGCAGGTAAAAATACCCAGGGAGCTTTTTTGGATGCCTGCGGAGATCTGATCGGAATCTATGGAGAAAAAGCAGATATTGTAAAAGAACTGAAACTGATCGTAGATGGTATTTACAACGGACAGAGCGTTGAAGAGATGCTGAGTAATTTTGCGGCACGAAGCCATCTGGACGATATCGAAAGTTTTGCCACGATCTTTGAGGTGACCAACCGCTATGGTGGTGATATGAGACGAGTGGTTGGTGAGACCAGAGAGATCATTAATGATAAGATCGAGATGGAAATGGAGATTCGGACTTTACTTACGGCGAATAAGAACGATTTGAATATTATGATTATCCTGCCGGTATTGCTTATGTTAATGTTGAATGGAATGGGAAATATGTCCATTGTGCAGAATACACCATTAAATGTAATAGTAAAGATTGGAGTACTTATTCTTTTCGGAGTTGCTTACTATATGGGAAGAAAAATTGTAGATATCAAGATATAGGGAGAGAAAAGCAGTGGATTATTTTCAGTTGATTTTACTTGCACTGGCAACACCATTTACACTGATCTGGATATATCTGGCCATAACCGGTGGGAAAAAATATCAGAAATATACAGACAGTTCTTTTGCAAAAGAATTTCAGATGAGTGAGCTTTTGTGTGTGGGATTTTCGGTTATGAGAATTCTGCATATCAGTACAAAGACAAGAGCTGCACAGGCTAAAATACGTGAAATTGCCGAGATCAAAGGGAAAAAATATGCGGAGTATTACTATTATATGCTTCTTGGGGCAAAAACAACGTATACATATACGATTGTTATAGTTGTAATGCTTCTTTCTGCAATGTCAAACAACAAAGGTCTGTTATTTATGGGATTAATTGTGGGAGGGCTTTTGATTTTATACCTGGATCTTGCACTTTTTGATAAGCTGACGGCAAGAAGACAGGAAATCTTACTGGATCTTCCACAGGTCTTATCAAAATTAACTTTGTTGGTTAATTCAGGAATGGTGCTCAGGGATGCATGGAAAAGAGTCTCCATAACAGGAGAGAGGGTACTTTACCAGGAAATGCAGAATACTAATCTCGAAATGGAAAATGGTGTTGCAGAAATTGACGCATACAGAAATTTTGCAGAACGATGTAATGTGAAGGAGATACGTAAGTTTACTTCTCTGATCATACAGAATCTGAATAAAGGTAACGAGGAACTTGCTTATTTCATGAAAGATCTTTCTGATGAAATGTGGGAGGTCAAAAAAAGTCAAGTGAAGCAGAAAGGTGAGAAAGCAAATACACAATTGCTTTTGCCGATGATGCTGATTCTTATCGGAATTCTGATTATGGTTATGGTTCCGGTAATGCAACAGGTATGATAATAAACGGCATAAGCCGATTATTATAAAAATATTGCACAATGCAAACGAAAATGGAGGACAAGAGTATGACTAGAAAACTTAATTTACTTTGGATCAGCGCAGGAAACAAAATCCGCAATTTTGTGGAAGAGTTTAAGAATGAAGAGGAGGGAATTGCTGAGATTGTTGCGATTGTTCTGATTATTCTTATTGTTGTTGGCGTGGCGGCTACATTTAATACTAATATAGGCAATGTTGTAGAAAACGTATTTGGTAAACTGACAAATTTTGTAGATAATAACTAAAATATGAACAGGGAAAACAATAACTCCGAAACAGGCGCCATCATGGTAGAAGCCGCCATCTATTTTCCCATCACCATTGGCATTGTCATGGTGGTGCTCTATTTCGGATTATTCAAGTTGCAGGAGAGCTACTTTTTCTTTCAGGTAGAAAGAGCAGCTACAGAGCTGGCGAGAGAAGCGTCTTACCCTGGCTATGACAGTTTTACAGATGAAAATCCTCTGAAAAACAGCAAGGTGGATTTTGACTGGGAAAACGGTCCGTCGGAATCACAGACGAAATCTTACTATGCTGCATATAAAGGCAGTGCTTCGAAGATCTACCGATGGGGAGTGGACAGTAAGCTTGCCAGGCGGGCAGCAGATTACCAGCAGGCGCTTCAGAAAAACAGTGCATTGTTTTCCATGGGGCGCACAGAAGCCTATGTAAAGGTCAACAGTTCCTTTTTGTCCAAGTCGGTACAGGCAGAACTCAGGTATGTTGTTTCCACGCCCGGGATACTGAAGTATCTGGGACTACGGGACAGCCTGACGATCTATACGGCGGCATATCAGCCGGCAATCAACAGCACGGACTTTGTGAGAAATGTGGATCTGGCCTGGGACATGGGAAACTTTTTCCTGAAAAAGCTGGGACTGGACGGAAAGGCTCAGAAACTGGGAGAAACCTTTGATAAGGTGAAAAATTTTTTGTTTTAACTGGGGAGGGAAGTGTATGCAGTTATTTTGCGGGAAACAGAGAGGATCGATCTGCGTACTTCTGACGTTGATATTGGTACCGGTCTTGATGTTTAGCGGAATTATTGTAGATGCTTCCCGCCTTTTTGCGTCAAAGACAGTAGTATCCGGTGCCGGAGATCTGACCATGAATGCGGCACTGGCACAGTATGATAAGAAACTGAAGGATACATATGGACTGACAGCCATGGCAAAAACTCCGGATTCACCGGACGAACAGCAGAAGCTGGAGCAGATGTTCAAAGAATCCATCAACGCAAAAAATCTGACAGGTGAAAGCAGCGATGGCTTAAGTTCACTGATACAGCTGGAAGAAACTGGCTTTGAGGCAAAAGGGGTGGCATCTTCATCCCTGGCAGAAAACGATGTTTTCCGTCAGCAGGTTATGGAATATATGAAATTCCGGGGACCTGTCTATATGGCGGATGATATTGTGGGGAAGATCAAGAAGCTTCCTTTCAACAATGTAAAAAAACAGCAGAAATATGTAAAAGCAAAGTCAGAATACGCCCTGAAAGCGTCAGAACTCAGCGAGCCTATACAGGAGGCAAAGGAAGCTGTGGAAGCACAGACGGGTGCGGTAGATCAGTTGTCAAATACAGATACTGGTTTTGCGGAGGAATATCAGAAAAAAACAGTATTTCGTCTGGCTGCGAAATCACTGCAGAAATATCTGAACGAAGAGATTGATGCACCGTTTCCGGAGGAAGCACCTGATCCGTTGACGTATGATGTGATTGAAGAATATCTGAATTATCCATTCAGCTGGGACAGCGGGAATACTACATTTGATGATCAGATGTATAAAAATATGGTAACTTTACTTGCTGTGTATCAGGTAGCAGAAGCTGATTCAGAAGTGAGAGCTGAAATCAGTGAAAGATTTACTTCAGAAGAAATACAGACATTTAATTCCATCAAATCTGTGATCAACGGAAATATCAGCAGTATGAATAAAATCTATTCTGATGCGGCCAAAACATATCAGGCCTGCATTAAGGCTTTGGAGAAAAAAGCGGATGAGATCATAGATAATGGGAAAAAAGCCAACTCAGCGCTGGATGACGTGCTGAAATGCTGGAGGAAGGTTGCTTCTAAAAAAGAAGCATATAACAAGGCAAAAGAAGATCTGATCGCAGCCGGAGAAACGGTTGAGGAAAGTGCCGGAGAAGATATTGAAATTAATGAAACAGATCTTAAAGAACTGAAAGAAACGATTCAGAATAATATAGATACAGCGAAAGCCTTTAAAGAAATGATAAAGAAATTCAAAAAGGTAACGAGAAATTTTGAAAAACTTTCTGTGGATGAGGAAGAGGCATCATATATAAGAAGTATGGGCGGCACAGCAGCTACAGAAACATTCTGGGCCCAGCATGAGGAGGAAATCGGTGGAAGTCTGTTAAATGAACAGTTCAGGGGAGGATCTTTTTATAATCCTGAGGATACAACCTTTTATCAGACCACCCTTTCCGGTGTAAAAAATGAAGACAGTGACACGACGCAGGAAGATACCAGAGCGCAGAACAGAGAAGCGGCAAAAGAGGCCAGCGGAAATTATACACAGACGAAAGACTCTCTGAATAATTCCGGAAAAGAGCAAAACCTTTCAGAAAAAGAAGGGTATCCTTCCAAGTATCCGAGCGGAATCGCCAAAACATCAGCAAGTGCAACGGGAAACAGTCCGGCAGAAGTAGATGTAAGTGCAGATAAAAAAGCAGTAGAAAGTTCCAAGGATAATGTGGATCTTCTGAACAGTGTTCTGACCTGCCTGGACAATCTGTCCGGCGGGATAATGGAACAGGCATATCTCATGGAATACACCACAGAAATGTTTAACTGTATCACGACCAAAGACGAAGATACGTCGCTCAGCAATGACAAACTTTCCGAACATGTGATCTGGAATGGGGAAATTGAATATATCCTTTATGGAAATGCTTTTACCGGCAAGAACAAAACACTGGCAGTAGCACAGCTCTATGGAACAAGGCTTGCCATTGACAGTTTATATGTTTTTATGGATTCAACTCTGAATGTAGAAGCAGATACAGTGGCAACGGTTGTATGCGGAGCAACCGGGCAGCCATGGCTTTATCCGGTTGTAAAATATGGATATCTTTTCTGTAATGCGCTGAGAATGGCAGCAACGGAAACCGTAGCGCTGGTTAACGGAGAAGAGTCGGCAGTATGGCCGGGAAAAGCGGATGGCCTTAAGTTCACTTACAAAGATTACATGAAATTATTTGTTCTGGTTAAGCTTGCAGATGAGAATGGTAAAAAGGATCTCTCCGTCCGTGCGGCAGACTGTATCCAGCTGAACACCGGCTCAACGCTAAGTCAGAAATATACCATGCTGACGCTGAACGCGAAGGTACAGACATCAACCACATTCCTTCCGAAAGTTCCGGAATTTCTGGGAAAAGGAAAGAGTACAGATGATGGCAGGAGAATCATAGATTACAAGAGTGTTTTGGCTTATTAACAGGAGGGGCAATGTCAGACAGAAAAGAAAATGGTTCGATCACTGTGGAGGCAGCACTGTTTATTCCCATGTTCCTGTTCGCGTTTATGTGCATATTCAGTCTGATCTCCTGTGTGAGGGCACAGGTACTGATCCAGTATTCTGTGGATCAGGCAGCGAAAGAGGTTGCGGAATACAGTTACATACTGGAAAAGACAGGCGTTCTGGACGCATATAAAGGACTTAATACAAAATCAGAAGAATTCTCAAAACAGATGGAGGACATTAAATCCAATCTGGAAGTGATCGAGAATACAGCCAAAAGTGTTACAAACGGACAGGGAACCATACAGGATGTGGCAGATGCCGGAAAGGCGGGAAAAGCTACATATGATCAGCTGAAAGAATATAAGAAAAATCCCAAGGAGTTTGTGAACGGTGTTCTGAACTATGTGAAAAACGGCGCATGGAACAAGCTTGCCAGTTATATGACAGGAGTCGTTGCAAAATCCTGTGTGAAGCAGCAGCTGAGTGTGGCTTCCGGAGGACAGGATGCAGACGAATATCTGGAAAAACTGGGAGTTTCCAATATGAAATTCAGCAAAAGTTCCTGGTGTGCAAAAGGTACCAATGACATAAAGATCGTTGTGGATTATGATATCAAAACGGAATTCCCGTTCTTTGATCTGGGAACAAGACATTACCGTGTCTGCGCTTCAACCCGCGTATGGGCAGGCAGCTGACGGATTGACCAAGGAGAAAAAATGGAACATATAAAAAGTCTTATAAAAGAAAAAAAATATATCCTTCTGATCATAGCAGCACTTGTTTTAGCCGAGATATTTTTTTTCAGCAAATATGGCTATCACTGGCTGAAAGCAGTCCGATATATGATATTGACGGTTTTTATGGTTTTTCTCGGATTTATCGATCAGCAGAAAACCATTATACCCAATAAGCTTCTGCTTTTCATGTTTGTCATAAGGGCAGTGATACTGGCAGGAGAAATTACAGTGAAGCCTTCTTACTGGCTGGATATCCTGAAATCAGCAGGAGGTGGAATGCTGCTGGGATTTCTGATCTTTTTTCTGGCCAGGATCTTTTCCAGAAAAAGTGTCGGAATGGGAGATGTGAAGCTGGCAGCCGTGCTGGGATGGTATCTTGGAGGCTCTCTGATATGGTTTGACATTGTTGTGAGTTTATCGCTTGCGGCACTTTATTCGATCGTACAGCTGATCCTCAAAAAACTGAACATGAAGGATTCCATTCCGCTTGCTCCGTTTTTTTCTGTGGGAACGATCCTGATTTTGTTACTTGGCTTTTGATTCGTAGAGGTGCGTATGAAAAAATTAATGGTTCTGATGATGACCGGTCTGCTTGTGGGAGCATGGTATACAACATTTACTTCTGCAGTGGAAAAACCGATGGAATATAAAAAATGTCTCCAGCAGGCTCAGAAAAATGAAGAAAAAGGAATTTATTACGATGCAATCCTGGAATATAAGAAAGCATTGGAGTATGATGGAGATAACCGAAATATCTATATGAAGATCGCGGAAGATTACAGAAATATGGGAGATGATTCCGGTTTTGTGGATGCATGCAACAGTGCGATCTCTCTTGACGGAGATAATGAACAGGCAATCCTGACACTGGCAGATTATTACGTGGAGCAGGATGAGAAACAGGACGCCATTGCCCTTCTGAAAAAACACATCAAAAAGAAAAAAAACAGTGGCGCGCTGAAGGCAAAGCTGGATTCTCTAGCAGGAGATTTCCAGTTTATCGGAGATGAATACGATAATATTTCAGAAACCTGCAACCATTATATGAGGATCACATCCGGAGAAGATGTGGGTATCCTGGATGAAGATGGAAATTCTGTGATCCGTGCGGAATATCAATATATCGGAATGTTTGGTGAAAACGGTTTCGCGCCGGTTGAGAAAGACGGCGAATGGTATTATATAGATACAAACGGTTATAAGCGGCGACAGCCGGACGAGACTTATGAATATCTGGGAACCTTCAATGAAGGGGTACTTCCTGCAAAAAAGAACGGGAAATATGGATTCCTGGATGAAGATTTCAATGAAAAGACGGAATTTGAATATGATGCGGCGACACCTATGCTTAATGGTATTGCAGCAGTAAAAAAAGATGAAAAGTGGGCTCTTATTGATAAGGACCTGAAGATTATTACAGATTTCGGATTTGACGATGTAGTCAGGGATGCCTGGGGCTTCTGCTCCAGAAATGGTGTTGTCTTTGTAAAAACCGGTGAGCAGTATCAGCTGCTTAACAGTTCCGGTGTACAGATCGGCGAAAATTATGAAGCAGTTTCTCCGTTTATTTCCAAAAATCCCGCAGCAGTTCAGCAGGCTGGAAAATGGGGATTTGTTTCATCAGAAGGAGAAAAAGTTCTGGACTGTATGTTTGAAAAAGCAAGAAGCTTTTCTGCCATTGGATATGCGGCAGTTCAGTCGGATGAAAGTTGGGGATTTATTAAGAGCAATGGTGATTTTGTGGTAAATCCGCAATTTGCAGATGCCAAGAATTTTAACAGCAGTGGAATTGCACCAGTACTGTCAGAAGGAAAATGGAAACTGATCCAGCTGGATATATACTAAGAAAAGGAGATAAAGAGTATGAATTTTGAGTATGATTTCAAAGACGGACACACAAGATTTTCCTACAGATCCAAGCCGGGAGAGGTCCTGGACGAAAAAACGTGGAGCATTTTGACACAGGGAACCGCAAATCAGTTTCTGTTGCCGGCAAATGCGAATCAGGATGGCAATGGTTTTATTTTTACATATGATATAGCCGGAACCATGAACATAATGGCATGGATGAGCGAAGCACCTCAGGAAAAGCAGATCGAAATTCAGCAGAAGGTGAATTATGTGCTTACTTTCTTTGAAGAACTGGGTGTTCCAAAGCAGGAAATCGTATCAGAGATGCAGAATATCTATGTGGATACACGAACAGAAGAAGTAAAGGTCGTTTGCATTCCGCTGAGATCAGAGTTCGGTGGATTTGGCGGCGGAGCAGACGGATTTAGTCATGAGCAGACCGGACAGACTGCCAATTATGATGAAGGTGGCCCACTGGTTCCTCCTACACCGGGTGGCGGTTTTGTAGATATGGATGGTGACGTTGAAGAAAAGAAACCGAAGAAAAAGAAGGCGTTGTTGAAGGGACTGTTCCATCGAATGGAGAAAAAACAGGAGGTACAGGAAGAAATTCCATTTCCACAGGAAATGCCACCAATGCCGCCGGAAATGCCACCACAGAGACCGGAGAATATCTGGGCGAATACTCCAAATGAGGGAGGCTGGGATAATCCGCCAGAAGAAAACAGAAAAACATATCCTTCACCAGGGGAAGGCTTCGGAGAGGACCCGGGAAGAGGTTATGAGCCAGATCCGGCGTCAGGTTTCGGAGAGACACCGGGAAGAGGTTATGAACCAGATCCGGCGCCAGGTTTTGGAGAGACACCGGGAAGAGGCTATGAGCCAGATCCGGCGCCAGGCTTCGGAGAAGCACCGGGAAGAGGTTATGAACCAGATCCGGCGTCAGGTTTCGGAGAGGACCCGGGAAGAGGTTATGAACCAGATCCGGCGTCAGGTTTTGGAGAGGACCCGGCAGGAGGTTATGAGCCAGATCCAACACCAGGTTTCTGGGACAAACCGGCAGGGGGCTATAACCCAGATCCAATGCCAGGGAATGACGGAGCTCAGGGAAGAGGCTACACTCCGAATCCAACGTCAGGTTTTGGCGAAGAACAGAGAAAAAGTTTTACTCCGAATCCGGGAACCGGTTTTGCATCAGACGATGATGACGGCAATGACGCAACTGTAATGCTGAGGGATGACGGAAGTGAAGCAACGATACTTCTGAAAGCAAGAGTTAAACCAAATGCTACATTGATCCGTCTGCATACACAGGAGAAGTTCCATATCACGACGGAGATCTGCAAGATCGGTAAGCGTGCACTTATGGTAGATATCTGCATCCGCAATAACCCGACCATCAGCAGGGAACACTGTGCGATCCATTTTGAAGAAGGTAAATATTACCTGGAAGATAAGGATTCCAGCAACTATACATACCTGAACGGAAACAGAGCAATGCCAGGCCAGAAACTGCTTCTCAATGACGGAGATCAGATCCGCCTGTCTGATGAAGAGTTTATTTTCCGAAAGGGGGATGTGAAATGAATCCAAACAATAATTCCGGAAAAAAATTATCACCGCAGATATTAGTTCCGATGATCGCAGGAATTGTCTGCGTACTCGTGATTCTGGCAGTTGTGATTTTTGTCACACCTAAAAAGGCAACTGCAAGCCAGTTACAGGAAAATCTGAACCTGGGCTCCAAATATCTGGATGCAGGAGAATACGACAAAGCAGAAGTTGCATTTAATGATGCTTTGAAGATTGATAAAAAATCCACAGATGCGACTCTGGGACTTGCAAAAGTATACAATGGAAAGAAACAGCCGGAAAAGGCACTGGATATGCTGAAAAAGACCGGCGAAAATATGAAAAATGTTTCCACATCTTCTGTGAAAAAGGATTCCGCTGCATGGAATTCCCGTGTAAACGATTATCAGAACGCTTTTGAAAATACAAAGAGCATTTTTAAAGAACAGGGAAAAACTTCTCAGGTAGAAGAGACTGAAAAAGAAGAACAGGATACAACAAAATATATCACTCTTATTATTAATATTATAAATCCAACGGCAACGCCAACGCCGACAACAGATCCGAATGAACTGGATGACGGAAGCAATAACAGTGCGGGTGGTGCAGGTCTGGATTCTGGAAAAGTTGGTGAAGTAACTGCGGCACCGCATCCTGGAGATCAGACTGATCCGACAAGTGCTCCAGATCGGGATAACACGGAATCAGAAGACGGGGCAGATCAGAACGCCGCGGATGATACGGATTCAACAGATGATGGAGATTCAACAGATGATACGGATTCCACGGATGCTTCTGATTATGCGGAAGATACAGAAAATCCATATGACAGTTCAGACTATCCGGAAGATCCGGATTCGGAAACATATGATAATCCGTCAGATGAAGCAGGAACAACAAAAGTGACCAATGAGGATGTATATGGTCAGGATGAACTCCCATCCGGAGGTTCAGAAGTTTCCAACGGAGAACAGGATGAGAACTCATACGACAATCCGGGTGAAGCCTCCAATGAAGATACAGATGATAATGCATATGAAGATCCAGCGGAAACTTCTGATGAAAACCAGGATGGAAATTACAGCGAACCGGATACAGAAACAGCTGATGATCCGGCAATACCGACACCTGGTCCGGCAGAGACTTATACGGAGACAACAGAGACCTCACAAACGGATGAGACAGGTACAGAGCAGACAGATAGCAATACCGCAGAAACTGCAGATGACGATGCTGTACTGGCTGCATATGTAGCACAGGTGGAAATCTCCAAATATACAGGAGGAAGCATTTCCTACACAGACAGTACCAGCATGGCATCTGTAAATGGCGTTCTTGCAACAGATCAGAGAGATTTTAACAGTGATGGAAGACCGGAACTTCTGGTGATTTCTATTTCCGGAGGAAAACTGCAGTTTGAACTTTACAGGGCAGAAAACGGAGAGGCACAGCAGATTGCCAGTGAATCAGCAGATCCGGGCTTTGGTGATCCAGTCGAGGGAATCACATACAGCGGAACACAGGAATGCTTTGTAAAAGATAATGGAACTTCTGTTGATATCGGAATCGCAGGCTATTATTCCGGAATGAGCGGCGAAAATGCAATGCCGGAAGCAAGGCTGGCTATCGCCCTTTATACAGTTAACAGTGACGGAACAGTAAGCCAGACAGGAAATGCGGCACTGGTAAACGGCACACAGCTTTACCTGAATGGAACGACTCCACAGGAGGGCGGAAAGGATGCCTTTATCAGCGAGATTTCCAAAATGGGATTAAGCGGATCCTGGGTTGCTGAAAGCGCAGATATGTTAGCCGGAATGGATCTTCTCAATAATCCGATGCAGGATACAGCAGGAGTACCAAATCCGATCAATACCGGTCTTTCCGCAAAAGAAACAGGAGTCCAGGACCTGGCAGTGATCAATGTGGGAATGCAGCCAGGAAGCAGCAGCATGGATTTTAGCGTAAAATAAGATAAAAAGAGGTTTGAATATATGCCAATTCCACATACTTATCGGGTTATAGGTAAGATTGGAGCTGGAAACAGCGGTGAAATCTACAAGGCTTATCAGATAAACCTTGGAAAATATGTAGTACTGAAAAAAATAAAAACAGAGATCAAAGATTTTCTGAACAACAGAGCGGAAGTTGATGTACTGAAAAACCTCAGACATTCCTGTCTGCCTCAGGTTCTTGACTTTTTTGAGGCGGACGGGGATGTGTATACAGTTATGGATTTTATCCCGGGGAATTCATTTAAGGATTATCTGGATTCCGGAACTGTTTTTGAAGAGAAATCAGTCATTATCTGGGCAAAGCAGATAGCTGCAACACTGGGCTATCTGCACAGCCAGAAACCACCGATCATCCACAGTGACCTGAAACCTGGGAATATCATGCTGACACCGGAAGGAAATATCTGTCTGATAGATTTTAACATTTCTGCCACGCTGGATGGAGATACTGCCTGGGTAACCGGATATACCAATGGATATGCGGCTCCGGAACAGATCGAGGCACTGCATTACAACCAGAACGAACTGGACCATTCACTCTGGAAAACCATAGATGCCAGAGCGGATATTTACAGTCTGGGAGCAACTTTATACCACATCATGACCGGCAGGAAGCCGAAACCGGATGAAAACGGAAATGTCAGTGATATCAGGCTTACCGGCATAAAGATCAATGATATCTTTGCACATATTATCATGAAATGCCTGGAGCCGGACCCGAACAGGCGATATCAGAGTGCGGAAGAGCTTCTGAATGATCTGAAGAATATCCAGACAAAGGACAAGAGGTATAAAGATCTCTGCGCAAAACAGCACATGGCCTATGTTCTGGTTGCAGGTCTGATGATCGGAAGTGCAGCGCTGACGATCAGTGGATATTTCAAACGGGATGTTGGAAAACAGAAAAACTATGAATCTTATGTACGTCAGGAAGCGCAGTGTATCAGCTCCGGAGATTATCAGAATTTTGAAACATATTATGAAAAAGCCACGGATCTTATTCCGGACAGGCTGGATGCCTATTATCAGAAGGCGCTGGCGCTGAACAAGCAGCAGCAGTATGGTGACAGTATTGATTTTATCAATAAAGTGATCCTTTCCAATGATGCGATCCTGAAAAGCGGATCGTCTCTGAATGATATTTATTACCTTCTCGGAAATTCCTATGAGAGAATGGAAAATTATGAGAATGCGGCAGAATGCTACAAAAAAGCCATTGATATCAAGCCGGATAACAGTGCTTACTACAGAGATTATGCCATTGCGATGGCATACACCGGAAATATGGAGGAAGCGGAAAAAGCGCTGGAGACGGCACGTGAGAATGGCCTGGATTCCATAGATATTGATTATGTTGAAGGAGAAATCTCATATAATAATGGGGACTATTCCGGTGCAAAGGATATCTTTGCAGATTGTATCCAGAAAACAGATGACGATTATCTCCGAATGCGTGCCTACATTATGGAGTGCAAATGCATTGACGGGCAGGATGACGGTGTGAGCGGATCGGATGAAAAGATCCAGATTCTGGAGAAGGCCCGTAAAGAGCTTCCAAAAGAATACAATATCGGAATCCTTGAACAGCTGGCGCAGACATACAGTGATCTTGGAAATGATACCTCAGATATGTCCTATTATCAGGAGGCCGCGAAGGTTTTTGAGCAGATCCAGAGTCAGGGCATGGGAACTTATGATACAGATTATAATCTGTCTGTTTTATATCAGAATATGCAGCAGTACGATCAGGAGGAAACGGTACTGAACCAGATGCTGGAGAAGTATGGTGATAATTATAAGACCTATAAGGCGCTGGCATATCTGGAAGTTGCAAAGCAGTCTCAGGCTGATAATGAAGGCAGAGATTATACAAAATTCCAGGAATACTATCTGAAAGCAAAGGAACTTTATCAGTCACAGCCGGATAACAATGCCAATGATATGGAGATGGATAATCTTCAGGATCTGTACGAGCAGGCAGTAGCAAACGGCTGGTTGTCTGCATCATAAGGAGAAAGAAATGGAGATAGGAACGATCATGATGATCATAGGGATCATGGGAATTATAGCAGGCATGGTCCTTTTGTTTCTGCTTCCGGGGATTTTCAGAAAGCAGAGAAAAAAAATGATGGAAGAAATCGGAGAGGATTTATAAAAAAGAGAGGCGTGTGAAAAAAATTCACACGCCTTATTATATATTTTATTTTGTTCTGCTGAGACTGCTGGATTCTACATATCCGGCAGAACTGTAGGGGTTACCGTTTCCGATTCGGGTCATAGAACTGGTATCTTTCAGATTCAGACGATATCCGAAATAGCAGTTATGACTTAATTCTATTTTGAAATAATAGCCGTAACTGGTTTTGATGATCTCATCGATATCAAAAATCCAGTATGGTTCATTTTCGGAGTCGGAGAAATAATAATTTACTTTCTTTCCGGAGAAAACAACTTTATCTCCGTCTGGTGTGTACCAGGTACCTTTGACCAGATTTAATGCTTTCTTATCTGTAGCAGAAGCCGGAATACTGGAAACACGTTTGCCATCTTTCAGACGGTAAATAACGGTTGTCTTATTGGCATCATAAGAACCGCAGCCGTGCCATGCAAAACGGTATGCGAATCGGATGTATCCATCCTTGTTGTAATCGCAGGTGCATTTGGTACTTACATAAAGTCTCATACTTCTTTTGTTTAATGTACCGTTCTTTTTGTAATCGTTGAATTCCTTAAAAAGTGTTTTTTTCAGAGAAAGATCATTGTTGTAGGAAGATTTTAAGGATTGGTTGATCCGTTTAACTGCAGTGCTGTTTCCTTTTAACTGTGGCAGCTCGTAGGAATATGTGGCACTGGAACTCTTATAGGTTTTCTTTTCCTGGATTTTTTTGATCGTATAAGTAGCTTTGGTGGCTGCCTGTACATTCTGTGTAGTTCCCACACCGGCTGTGATGCAGAACGCACACATGGCGATCAGAAATCCTGTAATTCTTTTTTTCCATATTCTCATTTTAGGGTTCTCCTTGTCTGACAGGTGGATAAGCTTATCCACTCTGGTTTCTATAGTATTTCAGAAGTTCTGTTTATAAATTTATGTAAGACGGTTCCGGAGGAGAACAGTCTTTTAAGCGGTTGATTTTATTAAGGACTTCTTCCTGTGGATTTTCAAGAGTTCTCAATAAAAAAAATTTTTAAAAAATTTTTCATTTTTTTAAAACCTGCCGGTATTCTTAGTCGTCTGTATAGTGAAAGGAGGAAAGAGGACAGGTTTTAAGCGGAAAAATATACTTATTAAAAAAATAATATTTAACACAGGAGGAAAAGAATATGGATACTATGTCAGCAAAAAATTTCTTACAGAACACAGAGGTAAAATTTAAAGTAAAAATGATCGCAACGATCATACCTGCGGCAATTTTTCTTATTACGATTCTGATTGAAGGAATAACCGGAACGGGAATACAGATCATGCAGAATATTTATCTTATTTCAGGACTGATTTTGCTGGTAGCAACAGGCGCAGTTGTGAAACTTCTGAAGATTGCTTTAACTGCGTTCAAATGGGGATGGCTGCTCACACCGTTTACACTGTTTGATCTGGTGATCGCTGTGATCGCAGGTGGATTTGTCCTGGGAGTGGGACTTCTGTTCCCATTTGGCCCTATGGCACTGGATACCTGGGATCTTTATATGGAACGTCGCAATGCGAAAGCGTATCTGTGATTTTTTCAGGTTTTTGACTGGGTTATGAGCTTTACAGATGCAGAATGAAAAATTATAATATAAATATATGCAATATAAAAAGGAGGAAATGAAATGAAGAAAAAACTTTCAATCGCAGGTATGTTGTTAATGGTTTGTATGTTGTTCTGTATTTCGAAAACAACGTATGCAGCTAGCCGTACGATTACGACGAATAAGAGTTATGATGTGATTCTTGGGAATGAGACAAAGAATTATACGGTTATTGTTCCTAATTCAGGATATTTTTATTATACGGTTATACCAATTAAATATATTGAAAATGGTATTGAATCATCTTCCAGTTCCTGGTATTTGCCATCGACAAAAATGAAAGTTGGATATAAATTATACGAAGAACAATCTGTATATTATGGCAGACCGTTTACGTCCGCGGCATATTCTTTTAAAAAGGGAACTCGGGTTAATATTTCTTTAACTGACACAAATTCTTCTAACACATATGCTTATTATAGATTGAAAGTAATTACAAAAAATCCTGAAAATTTTGAAAAAGAAAATAACAATTCAAGAAACACCGCAACGAAGATTTTATGTAATAAGACGTATAGTGGCTTGAGCCAGCAGGATGATAAAGACTGGTGGTGTTTTACTGCTCCTAAAACCGGGAAATATAAATTTTACTGCGTTGAAATTAAGGACAATAAATATCAGACTGTAAAAGCGTATTATGGAGCCAGACTTATTTCAGCGACTACAATGAGAAGTAATCAGGGCTGGGCAACATTATACAGAGGAACCTTAAAAAAAGGTCAGAAAATTTATATACTATTAGATAATGGAAGTAAGAATGAGTTCTACAGATTAAAAGTAAAGCAAATAGGGTAGTTTTTGTGTATATCTGACTATTATTAATACAGGCGAAGAATACAATAGATTCTTTTGCCTGTATTTTTTGCCATTGAGAATAAACAGAAAAGAGGATGTACATATGAAACAGAGGAAATTATAATATAAGATGTACAAATGGCATACAGGAGGAAAAATTTTGAAGCAGATCGCAGATTTACACATACATTCCAGATATTCCATGGCGACAAGCAAGGACGGAACACCGGAGATGCTGGATCTCTGGGCACGGAAGAAAGGGATCACACTTCTTGGAACCGGAGATATGACACATCCTCTCTGGCGGCAGGAATTAAAGGATAAACTGATTCCTGCGGAACCGGGGCTTTTCCGGTTGAAAGATGAATTCGTTTTGCCAGAGGCGGCACATTATCCTGGAAAATCTCCCAGATTTGTATTGTCCGGAGAAATCAGTTCCATTTATAAAAAGGATGGAAAAACCAGGAAGGTGCACAGTCTGATCCTGCTCCCGGGATTTCGGGAAGCAGATGCTTTTGCCGCAAGGCTGGAAAAAATTGGGAATATCCATTCAGACGGACGCCCTATCCTGGGGCTGCCCTGTCGTGACCTTCTGGAAATTATGCTGGAGATCAGCGAGAAAGGCATGTATATCCCGGCACACATCTGGACACCACATTTTTCTCTGTTTGGGGCAAAATCCGGATTTGATACCATAGAAGAGTGCTTCGAGGAACTGACACCATATATTCATGCGCTGGAGACGGGATTATCTTCAGACCCGGTGATGAACTGGCAGATTTCCGCGCTGGACAGATATCAGCTGGTATCCCACTCGGATGCTCATTCACCTTCCAAACTGGGAAGAGAGGCAGACCTTCTGGATATCGAGCTTTCCTATCAGGGCCTGTTTAATGCAGTTCAGAAAGGAACAGGACTTGAAGGTACGATCGAATTTTTTCCGGAAGAGGGAAAGTATCATTATGACGGCCATCGAAAATGCGGCGTATGTTTAAGCCCGCGTGAAGCAGAAAAATATAACGGCATCTGCCCGGTATGCGGAAAGAAGTTGACAATGGGCGTGGATCACAGGATCTTACAGCTTTCAGACAGGGATGAAGGTGCGGCTGCCATGCCGGAAAGCGGACGTCCTTACGAAAGTCTGGTGCCGTTGCCGGAAGTGATTTCTGCCTGCGTGGGATTTTCCACAGCAAGCAAAAAAGTGCAGGGCCGGTATGAAATGTTGCTTAAGAAACTTGGGGCAGAATTTTCCATATTAAGAGAGGTGCCACAGGAGGATATCAGGACAGTTGGAGGAGAGGCTCTGGCAGAAGGAATCCGGCGGCTGCGTGCAGGAGAAGTTGTGCGAAAACCTGGCTTTGATGGAGAATACGGAAAGATAGAATTATTCTGACGGAGGAAAATATGAAAGAAAAAATAGGTATTATCTCAGACACTCATGGCCTTCTCCGACCGGAGGTCCTGGAAATCTTAAAAGACTGTAAATACATTCTTCACGCCGGAGATGTAAATAAAGATGAAATCTTGAATGTGTTACGTTCCATGGGAAATCTTTACGTAGTACGTGGAAATAATGACAAAGACTGGGCAGAAAATCTCCGTATCAGTTTAAACTTTACAATTGGCGGGGTAAAATTTTTCATGGTCCACAACAAAAAAGACGTGACCTGGGATCTGGATGATACCCAGGTGGTGATCTTCGGACATACCCATAAATATTTTGAAAAGATCATTGATGATCGTCTGTGGCTTAATCCGGGAAGCTGCGGCAGAAGTCGCTTTGGAGGTGAAGTTACTATGGCCGTTATGACTGTTGAAGACGGACGGTATCAGGTAGAAAAAATCATTTTGACAGAGAATTCCGAAAAATGATCAGAACGTTATTTACAGATCCTTTTATGCAGAGATGTTTCCGGAAATTACTGGAATACGCTGATGCATAAAAGGATTTTTTGTATTTTATGGGATACAATCCTTGTAATTTAGGATTTGTAGCGTATAATTAGAAAACGTTTAAAACCAAAAGTGGTCTTACCACTTTTGAAATATTGCTTAAACGTATGTCAAAAAGCGGAATATGAATGTTCGCTTTACATGAATGAATCAGGAGGGATGCAGTATGAAGTACGTGCAGCAGTTCAGCATCATCCTGCTGATTTCCGTCATTGGAGAAATCTTAAAAACCTTTCTTCCACTTCCGGTACCGGCCAGTGTTTATGGACTGGTGATCATGCTGGTGGCACTGCTCACAGGCATCCTGAAGTTGGATCAGGTAAAAGGTGCGGCAGATTTTCTGGTTGAGATCATGCCGGTGATGTTTGTGCCGGCAGGTGCAGGACTGATCACAGCATGGAGTTCTCTGAAACCGATCTGTGTACCGGTTCTTATTATGACGTTTATCAGCACGGTAATTGTAATGGTCGTAACAGGAAAAGTGACACAGGGAGTGATCCGAATGGGAAAGAGAGGAACTGAAAAATGATGGAATTCATAAAAAACTCCGCATTTTTTGGAGCGATGATAAGTCTGATCGCCTACGAGATCGGACTTATCCTGAAAAAGAAATTCAAAATGGCGATTTTTAATCCTCTTTTGATTTCGATCATCTGTGTTATCGGTGTTCTTCTGATATTCCATATTGATTACAATGATTATAACGAAGGTGGCAAATATATCAGCTATCTTCTGACACCGGCAACCGTGTGCCTGGCAGTACCTCTTTATGAACAGATCCATCTGCTGAAAAAAAATCTCAAGGCAGTGGCAGCCGGGATTATTTCCGGAACACTGGCAGGCCTTTGCAGTATTCTGCTTATGTCCAAACTGTTTGGTTTTAACCATCAGGAATATGTCACCATGCTTCCGAAGTCCATCACAACAGCTATCGGAATGGGCGTTTCCGAAGAACTTGGCGGTATTGTGACGATTACAGTTGCTGTGATCATTATCACAGGAGTTCTTGGAAATATGATCGCTGAAGTTGTCTACAAGATCGCAAAGATAGAAGAGCCGATCGCAAGAGGCCTTGGCCTTGGAACTTCAGCCCATGCCATCGGAACGGCCAAAGCTATGGAGCTCGGTCCTGTAGAAGGTGCCATGAGCAGTCTTGCCATTGCAGTAGCCGGTCTGCTTACGGTTGTAGGTGCATCGGTATTTGCCGGAATGATGTAATCCTGCTTCCATAGAAAAAAAGTGTATGAAAGGTCTGCTGTTATCGGCAGACTTTTTTTCTTACCACGAAATCGAACATATTTTTGTACAAAATAAACAAATGTTCGAAAAAGACACATTCATACCGTTTTATCGGACTTATAATGCGCTATAATACCAACATACAGAAAATATGTTTGGAAAATATGTTCGGTAGATTGTAAATGGGCATATAACAGGGAGGATGGATCTTATGTGGAATACAGAGAACAGCAGGAAGGTTGCACTGGCAGAAGGAAGATACATGGAGACAGAGCACAGACACACCGGGAAGCAGAAGCTTTCTTCTGGAATGGCTATGATCCTGGGAGCGCTTCTGACAATAGAGATCATGATCGGTGGAGCGATGATCCTTAATTTTGATTTTAAGGGAGCGGATATCATTGCTGTTGTACTTGCATTCATGGTATTATACTTTGCAGTGGTTGCCTCACTGACAGATAAATAGAACGGAGGAGTCGGAATGCCCAGGGTTTTTAACCAGAAAATAAAAATTTTATATCTGATGCGCGTTTTTCTGGAACGGACAGATGAAGAACATCCCATGTCTGTGAAGGAACTGATCATCTATCTGAACAGTCTGGGAATCAGCGCAGAGCGCAAAACTGTATACGATGATATCGAAACATTACGGAATTTTGGAATGGACATTCTGAATCGCAGAGAGCAGCCGGCAGGCTTTTATGTGGCCAGCCGGAAATTTGAACTTCCTGAACTGAAACTTCTGGTTGATGCAGTACAGTCGTCCAGATTTATTACCAGTGGGAAATCCCGTCAGCTGATCGGGAAGCTGGAGAGTCTTGCAAGTGTCCATGAGGCCAGACAGCTGCGGCGCCAGGTTTTTGTACAGAATCGGGTGCGAACCATGAATGAGAGTGTGTATTACAGTATTGATGAGATTCAGAGAGCGCTTACCGAGGACAGGCAGATCTCATTTCAGTATTGTGAATGGACAGTGGAGAAGGAGCTGCGGCTGAAGAAGAACGGAGAACGGTATCGTGTCAGTCCCTGGGGACTTGTGTGGCAGAATGAGAATTATTATCTGGTCGCCTGTGATGAGAAGTGTGGCAGAGTGAAGCACTACCGGGTGGACAAGATTATGCAGATCCGGCTTGAAGAGGCGGCCCGCAGCGGCAGGGAACTTTTTGAGAATTATGATGCGGGAGAGCTGACATCCAGAACCTTCGGGATGTTTGGCGGAAAAGAGGAAACCATATGTCTGGAAGCGCATAACCGTCTGGTCGGAGTTGTACTGGACCGGTTTGGCAGGGACATTATGATTCAGAGGAAGGATCATGAACATTTCAAAACGCTGGTTCGTGTCAACGTCAGCGATCAGTTTTTTGGCTGGATAGCCAGTCTTGGCCCGGATGCGGTAATTGCATCACCCGATGATGTACGCGACAGGTACCGGGAATTTCTTGAGAAGAGTCTTTCTAATTACAAATGATAAATATATGATAAAGAAAATCTGCATATAACAGAGATTCAGGAAAATTTGCTCCTGAATCTACAGGTTTTCTACAGAAATAATTCCCAAAAAAGTTAATGAGAACAGATAAAAATGGGAAAAATTATATAATAAACATATCTGAAATATAAAAATAATATAGACAGCATATGTAAAAAAGATAATAGACATCGCGATGTTTAAGTGCTATAATGCTTTCGTCTCTTGGAAGGGAACAAATTTTGCCATTTCAGGCAGATTATGGACGGTGAAGATATGACTGTAAAAGCAAGAATGCTGAAGCTTCTGGAGCAGCACGAGAATGAGCTGATATCCGGAGAAGCGGCGGCAGCAGAACTGAACTGCACAAGAGCAGCCATCTGGAAAGCTGTGAAATCCCTTCGGGAAGAGGGATATACCATAGAAGCGGGACCAAACAAAGGCTATGTGCTCCGGGGTGGCAGCCGTTTATCGGAAGAAGGAATACGGCTTTACCTCGATCATCCGGATGTACCTGTAAAAATATACAGGGAACTGGATTCCACAAACCGTGCAGCCAAGGAGGCTGCATTTTCAGGAGAAGCAGGTCATGGCGCACTGATACTGGCGCGCAGACAGAAAAGCGGAAGGGGCCGCAGAGGCAGAAGTTTTTATTCCCCTGAAAATGCAGGACTTTATATGAGTATCGTTCTAAGACCGGACCGGACTCTGAAGGAAGGACTCCTGATCACTACGGCGGCGGCAACTGCAGTGTACCGTGCAGTGAAGAAAATCTGCGGGATTGATCTGGGGATTAAGTGGGTCAATGACCTGTATCTTCACGACAGGAAAGTGTGTGGAATACTGACTGAGGCTGTTACAGACTTTGAAAGTGGAAACATTGAGTTTGCGGTTGTTGGAATCGGATTGAATCTGTATGTACCGGAAGAGGGATTTCCAGAAGACATACAGGAAACGGCGGGTGCATTGTTTGGAAGCAGGAAGGATGCAGAACATGTAAACTGCAGTATTCTTGTGGCGGAGATTGCCAATCAGCTTCTTATGGAAGTGGAAACTCCGGGACTTTCCAGAGAATATACAGAAAATAATATCATTCCTGGAAATATGATCGTGATCGCAGACGGAGCGCGTACAAGGGAAGCATATGCCGAGGCGATAGCATCGGATGGAAGGCTTCTTGTAAGAGAACAGGATGGTTCAGAGACCTTGCTTTCCTATGGGGAAGTTTCCGTACGCAGGAAGCTGGATAAGGATCAGTCAAAATAAATTGTTTATTTTGTATAAAAAAAAGATTCTTTTTTGTGCAAAACGGGCAAAAATAATATTGACATTCTGGAAATGCGGAGTAAAATAAAGTCAACTACAAGGCGTGGTCATACCAATTGGCAAATGCAGTGATCACAGCCAGGAGAAAAGGAGGGAGAAAAACGGGAGATTTATCAAGTACACTGGCAGAAGAACTGAACAGTAAGACGGCTTTTACCATTCCGGTATTTGGTGGAATACCCATCGCGGAATGTGTGGTAGTCACATGGGTCATTATGGCGGTTCTTGTGGTTCTGTCACTGATTCTGGTTCGGAATCTCAGTGTGGAAAATCCGGGTAAGAAGCAGCTGCTTCTGGAATCCGGAGTAAGTTTTCTTCAGGATTTCTTCATGGGTATCCTTGGAGAAGAAGGCAAACAGTATGTGCCTTATTTGATGTCAACCGTAATTTACATCGGAATAGCCAACATCGCAGGCGTGTTTGGTTTTACACCACCAACGAAGGACATGAACGTAACCATTGCGCTGGCATTGATGAGCATTATTCTGATCGAATATGCAGGCTTTCATAAGAAGGGACTGAAAGGTTTCCTGAAAAGCTTTGCGGAGCCGGTTCCGATCATGCTTCCAATCAATATTCTGGAAATCGCGATCAGACCTACATCTCTCTGCATGCGGTTGTTTGGTAATGTTCTGGGAAGTTTCGTAGTCATGAAGCTGCTGGAGTTTGTTTGTCCGGCCATTCTTCCCATACCATTCAGTCTGTATTTTGATTTCTTCGACGGATTCATACAGGCATATGTATTTGTATTCTTAACATCCTTGTTTATCAAGGAAGCAATTGAGTAATGAAGCAGAGTATCTGCTTGATTCAAAAATGAAAAAAATTGTATTTTACAGGAGGAAAAAACTATGTTAATCGCAATTGGTGCAGCTATCGCAGTTCTTACAGGTATCGGAGCAGGTATTGGTATCGGTCTTGCAACATCCAAAGCAGTAGAAGCTATCGCAAGACAGCCGGAGGCAGAGAGCAAGATCAGTAAAGCACTTCTTCTTGGATGTGCTCTTGCAGAGGCAACAGCTATTTACGGTTTCGTAATCGGTCTTCTGATCATCATCATGCTTGGCTAATAGGTAAAGACGAGATACTAATTCAGGATTAAGAGAGGCAGGTGGACCAGGTGATTAAAATTGATATCAACCTTGTCTTTACTATTATAAACCTGATCGTTCTTTATCTTTTAATGAAGAAGTTCCTTTTCGGCCCGATCATTGGTGTTATGGAGAAGAGAAAATCCATGATCGATGAGCAGTTTGCTTCAGCAGAGAAGACAACCACTGAAGCAAACCAGCTGAAAGAACAGTATGAGGATGCACTGAAATCTGCGAAGGAGGAATCCTTCAGTATTGTAGAGCAGGCTAAGGACGAGGCAAAAGTACAGGCAGACAGCATCGTGAAGAGAGCTAATGATCAGGCCGGTCAGATTCTTGAGAAAGCAAGAAGAGATATCAGCACTGAGCAGGAAGCTGCTATGAAAGCGATGGAAGGCAAAGTGGCTGAGCTGGCAATGGATGCAGCATCCAGAATCATGGGAAAAAAGAACGACGAAGCACAGGATATGTCCCTATATGACCAGTTTTTAGAAGGAGCAGGTGATCCTCATGACAGAGACGTCCATTAATTATGCAAAAGCATTATACGGTCTTTCTGTCCCGGGGGAGGCAATCTGCGAAACAGGAAGGATTTTTAAGAATACACCTGAGATAGGTAAGATGCTTGAAAATCCACTTGTTTCCCTCAAAGAAAAAGAACAGGTAATAGAGCGGGTTTTTCCGCAGGAAATGAAGAGTTTTCTTAAAGTAACGTGTAAGTATCAGAAGATTGACAGAATCGGAGAGATCCTTGAAGCTTATGATGCTTACAGCCGGGAACAGAAAGGAATTCTCAAGGCAGAGCTTCTTTATGTAACACGTCCTGCCGAAGAGCAGGAAAATAAGATGAAGGAGTTTCTCCGTAGCCAGTTTTCTGCCAGAGAAGTGGAACTTACCCTTACAGAGGATAAAAGCCTTGTAGGTGGATTTGTTCTCAGGGCAGGAGATCGTGAGTACGACTGGAGCCTCATCGGACGTTATAAGAAACTGAAACAGAAATTAACCCGGAGGTGAAATTGAATTGGGTGCAATAAATCCAGATGAAATCATTTCGATTCTCAAGGAAGAAATAAAGAACTATGACGAAATCAGCAAGGACCAGGAAGTAGGCACTGTCATCTCCGTGGGAGATGGTATCGCAACTGTTTATGGCATCGATCATGCCATGTACGGTGAGGTCGTGACCTTCGAGAATGGTCTGAAAGGTATGGTACAGGATGTCCGTGCCAACAGCATGGGATGTATTCTTTTCGGAAAGGATACAGGAATCAAGGAAGGCACCAAGGTTGCCAGAACTGGCAAGCAGGCAGGTATTCCGGTAGGGGATAAATTTATCGGAAGAATCGTGAACGCACTTGGTGAGCCTATTGATGGAAAGGGAGAGATCCAGGCAGAGGAATACCGCCCGATCGAGAACCCGGCTCCTGGAATCATCGACCGTAAGTCTGTAACTGTACCTCTGGAAACGGGAATCCTTTCTATTGATTCCATGTTCCCGATCGGCCGTGGACAGCGAGAGCTGATCATCGGCGACAGACAGACAGGTAAAACATCCATCGCAACCGATACGATCATCAACCAGAAAGGTAAGAATGTGATCTGTATCTATGTTGCCATCGGACAGAAAGCTTCTACCGTTGCAAAGGTAGTTTCCAATCTTGAAAAATACGGTGCAATGGAGTATACAACCGTATTCTCCGCAACAGCCAGCGACTGTGCACCGCTTCAGTATATTGCTCCTTATGCTGGTACTGCTCTTGCAGAGTATTTCATGTATCAGGGTAAAGATGTACTGATCGTATATGATGATCTTTCCAAGCATGCAGTGGCATACCGTGCGCTGTCACTTCTGCTTGAGCGTTCTCCGGGACGTGAAGCTTATCCTGGTGACGTATTCTACCTCCATTCCAGACTTCTGGAGCGTTCCAGCCGTCTGAGTGAAGAGGCAGGTGGCGGATCCATCACAGCACTTCCGATCATTGAGACTCAGGCCGGTGATGTATCTGCATATATTCCTACAAACGTAATTTCCATCACAGATGGTCAGATTTTCCTGGAAAGTGATCTGTTCTTCTCAGGTATGCGTCCGGCAGTCAATGTTGGTCTTTCTGTATCCCGTGTTGGTGGTGCGGCACAGACCAAGGCTATGAAGAAAGCTTCCGGTAGTGTACGTATCGACCTGGCACAGTACAGAGAGATGGAAGTGTTCACTCAGTTCAGTTCAGATCTGGATGAGGCTACAACTGCACAGCTGAAATACGGAAGCTGTCTGATGGAGCTTCTGAAACAGCCGCTCTGCAGCCCGTTAAGTCTTCATCAGCAGGTAATTACTCTCTGCGTTGCGACTCACAAGCTGATGGTAGATGTAGAAAAGAAAGAGATCAAGAAATATCAGAAGGATCTTCTGGAGTACTTTGATAATGTATATCCTGAGATCGGCAAAGAGATCGAGACTACAAAGCAGCTCTCTGATGAGCTTGTAGAGAAAATCGTAAAGGCGGCAGAAGAATTCAGAGATAAGAGCAGGTAGGTGTTGATATGGCAAATGCAAAAGAAATACAGACTCGTATGAAAAGCATTCAGGACACCATGAAGATCACCAATGCGATGTACATGATTTCTTCTTCCAAGATGCAGAAGGCCAAGAAGATCCTGCAGGACACGGAACCATATTTCTATAATATGCAGGCTGCCATTGCCAGAATCCTCCGTCATATGCCGGATATCCAGCATCCTTTCTTCAGTGAGCGTCATCTTGTTCCAAAGGAAGAGAGAAAGGTAGGTACCATTGTCATTACAGGTGATAAAGGTATGGCTGGTGCATACAATCATAATGTACAGAAAATGACAGAAGATTTCATGGAAGAGGTACCGGGACATCATAAACTGTATGTTCTGGGTATGGTAGGACGTCAGTATTTCGGCAAGAGAGATGTGGATATGGACGGCAGTTTTCAGTATACAGTACAGAAGCCGACCATGCACAGAGCGCGTCTTATCACAGAAGAGATCGTACGGGCATTTCTGGAAAGAGAGCTGGATGAAATTCACATTGTCTATACACAGATGCAGAATGCAATGGCGATGGAGAATGTGAATATGCAGCTTTTACCGCTGAAAAAAGCTGATTTTAAAGTTGGTCAGGTTCCGGCAGACATTTACCAGGAGGAGATCGTGTTATCTCCATCTGCGGATGTACTTCTGGATACCATGATCCCGAACTACCTTACAGGTGTGATCTATGGATGTCTTGTAGAGGCATATGCCAGTGAGAACAATGCGAGAATGACAGCAATGCAGTCCTCTACAGATAATGCGAAGGCGATGCTGAAGGATCTTTCCATTCAGTACAACCGTGCACGTCAGGCTGCGATCACGCAGGAGATCACAGAGGTTATCAGCGGTGCTAAAGCACAAAAAAGGAAGTGATGACTATGAATAAAGGTAAGATTGTACAGGTTATGGGACCTGTTGTAGACGTTGTTTTTGAAGACGGACAGCTTCCGAATATCAAGGATGCGCTTGAAGTTGAGAACAACGGTAAGAGATGCGTTATGGAGGTGTCCCAGCACCTTGGAAATAATATCGTACGCTGCATCATGCTGGGAGCCAGTGAGGGCCTGCAGCGGGACAGAGAAGTAACAGCTACCGGAAGCGGCATCAAGGTTCCGGTTGGAGATAAAACACTTGGTCGTCTGTTCAACGTTCTTGGAGATACCGTAGATGGTGGTGAATCTCTGGAGGGCGAAGAACATTGGGTCATCCATCGTGATCCGCCTTCATTTGAAGAACAGAAACCGGCAGTTGAGATCCTGGAGACAGGTATCAAAGTTATCGACCTTCTTGCACCATATGCCAAAGGTGGTAAGATTGGTCTGTTCGGTGGTGCCGGTGTTGGTAAGACAGTCCTTATCCAGGAGCTGATCCAGAATATCGCTACCGAGCATGGTGGATATTCTATTTTCACCGGTGTCGGTGAGCGTTCCCGTGAGGGTAATGACCTTTGGACAGAGATGAAGGAATCCGGTGTTCTTGAAAAGACAGCCTTAGTGTTCGGACAGATGAACGAGCCGCCTGGAGCACGTATGCGTGTTGCTGAGACAGGACTTACCATGGCAGAGTATTTCCGTGATCAGGAGCACAGAGATGTACTTCTTTTCATTGATAATATCTTCCGTTTTGTACAGGCAGGATCTGAGGTTTCCGCTCTGCTTGGACGTATGCCATCCGCAGTAGGATATCAGCCTACACTGGCAACTGAGATGGGTGAACTGCAGGAACGAATCGCATCTACCAAGGAAGGATCTGTTACATCTGTACAGGCAGTATATGTACCGGCCGATGACTTAACTGACCCGGCTCCGGCAACAACATTTGCCCATCTGGATGCAACAACAGTTCTTTCCCGTAAGATCGTTGAGCAGGGTATTTATCCGGCTGTAGATCCTCTGGAATCTACTTCCCGTATCCTGGAGGCAGATATTGTCGGTGAAGAACACTATGAAGTAGCACGTAGAGTACAGGAGATTCTTCAGAAGTATAAAGAACTGCAGGATATCATTGCTATCCTCGGTATGGAAGAGCTTTCAGAGGAAGATAAGCAGACTGTATTCCGTGCAAGAAAGATCCAGAAGTTCCTTTCCCAGCCATTCCATGTAGCTGAGAACTTCACCGGTATCAAAGGTAAATACGTACCACTGAAAGAGACCATCCGTGGATTTAAGGCAATCATCGATGGCGAGATGGATGATTATCCTGAGAATGCATTCTTTAATGTTGGAACTATTGATGACGTAATTGCAAAAGCAAAAGCCGAGGAGAACCGGCAGTAAGGAGCGGCTATGAGTGAGACATTTGGCCTGGAAATTTACGCCAGCAATAAACTGGCTTATGCAGGACGTGCTCAGAAGCTCATTATTCCGGCAGTGGATGGTGAGCGGGGATTTCTTGCTCATCATGCGAATGTCGTAGAAGCTATCATTCCCGGTGAGATGCGTTTTGCGGATGCAGAGGGCAATGAGCATATTTTTGCGGTGAGCAGCGGATTTGTTGAGATGATCAACAACCGTGCCAAGCTGTTCTGCCTCAGCGTAGAGAGCCCGGAGGAGATTGATATCCGCCGTGCACAGGAAGCCAAGGAGCGTGCAGAAGAGCAGCTTCGTCAGAAGCAGAGCATTCAGGAGTATCATATGAACCAGATGGCTCTTGCGAGAGCGATGACACGTCTTAAAGTAACACATAAGCAGTAAAAAATATATTACAGAAAGCACCTGTTGAATAGTAAAATAAACGTAGATCATAAGTTGGTTACGTTTATGACCATGTGACAGAGCGGAATGAGAACAGCCGCTTTGTACAGAGAATATTCAAAAGGTGCTTTTTTATTATACTGATATAAAAAAGCCAGAGTATGCAAAGAAAAAGGAGGAGAAAAAATGAAGAAAGGAAGAGCAAAAAAATTACTGGGTATCTGTATATTTCTTATGGGTCTCATGATCTTTTCCGTACTGCCAGTGCAGGCGGCAGCACCCAGGATGTATACAATTCAGCCGGGAAAAACCTGGACAAGGTATGATATTACCGGCGATGGAAAGAAAGACAGGGTTAAGGTTGTCCGGAAAAAAAGTCAGTATGATGGGTGCTGGAACGGTGCAGATATTTATGTAAATAATACAAAAGTCTGTGCAATAAATAAAGCTTTTATGGATATGTCCATTCGTATTATTACATTATCTAATGGAAAACCTTTCCTGTGTCTGAGAGGTGGTACGGATAATGATATCAGTGTATTCCACGGACTTTATCAGTACCGTAACGGAAAAATCGTTCAGGTTGTAAATTTCATTAATGAAACATATGGACGACCGGTAAATGAAGCGAAAATTTACCTGAGTGGTAATACAGTTCGTGTAAGAACGGAGGCTATGTCATATTCTCTTGGATATTGTACAACAGAATTTACATACAAATATCAGAAAGGAACATTACTTCGTACATCCAATTACGGAAAATATATAAAACTTAATGCTGCTAACAAGAGAACAGGACTTTTTGCAGCGGCAAAGAACATACAGGCGTACACAACTCCCACTTCCGGAAGTAAAGCATTTGTGATCCGCAAGAATACGGGTGTGAAAATTCTGAATTTCTGGACCGCTGGGAATAAGATGTATATCCGTGTAAAAAATGGTTCCAAAACAGGCTGGATCAAAGCAGTAACATTTAAGGAATCACAGGGCTATGCAGGGTCACCGCAGTTTTCCAGGGTTATGTATACAGGCTGATGAAAATAAAAAGATCCGTTGTCGGAAGACTTCGGATCTTTTTTTGAAGTTACTGATTATTCAGAGGAAGAGGTATCTTTCTTATTTTCGGAAAGGACAGTATTTTCAGAAGGAATACTATTTTCAGAAGAAATATTGTCCTGAGAAGAAAATGTCTCAGGATTTTTTTCAGCAGCTTCTGAATTATCATCAGGGGAAGCTATTTGCTGATATGGACGGTACGGTTCCCAATAATGCTCATCTTTATTTTTTTCTTCCTCCAGTTTCTTTTTTTGTTGAGTGAGCAGATAAATACCTGCAGCAATGATACCGATAGCAATGGCAATCTGAGGAAGACTGTTGCAGATTTCATAGGCATAGTGGGACAGATTATCCGGTATAATGAGGTACAGAAGACTTGTGAAACGGCTCCACAGGATACAGATACCGAACAGGATCAGAATCCATGCAGTTACATTTCTGTGCTTCTGGAGGAACTTTCCCATATTACCGGAAAACTGATCCATGTGAAGAACGTAATTGTCATCAATAGAGTAAAATTCTTCTTCTGACAGGGATTTCAGATTATGGACATTAAAGAAACTGTAGAACCATATCACGGGGAGAAACATGGCCAGCCATCCAAGACCGGTAATGGAAGCCAGCGCGATTGAGCCCCAGAACAGCAGCATAATGCTGATCCCCTGTTTTTTGAATCCCATGTACATTTCCCCGGCACCGGGGATCAGAGAAAAAATAAATACCCAGAAACCATGTTTTTGTTTTTTCATAAATTATTTGCCTCCGTTTATAATTTTATTCGTAAGATCATTCAGATTATCACTGATATTCTGAGAATGTTCGTAAAGATGTGACCCTACCTGTTCAGAAATCCAGTTCAGTCCGGACCCGATGTTAAAAGATGAAGAGATTTTTGTCCGGGTTTCCCGGGAAGGTCGTAAAGTGGTAAAATCACTCTGTGATACAGAAAAAAGCATGATCAGTGCCACACCCATTCCAACAGCGGTACGTAAACCTGCACAGAGAAGCCGGAACCAGTAAGCGGTTTCGCGGATTTTTCTGGAAGCAGTTACCTCCGGTGAAGAAGCTTTTTTCATAATTTCTTCCTGCAGATAAGAAGGGGCAGGTACAGAAGCAGTCTCTTCCTCCTGAAGCAGCTGGTCGAGGCAAAAATCACATTGCTCCATATGTTCCAGAAAATGGATCATTTCTTCAGTATCCATAGTTCCGCTTTGAAATTTCTGTAACTCATCCTGTGGTATATGCATCTAATCGCTCCTTTCCAGCAGTGCCTTCAGCATGGATCTTGCACGGTAAATCTGCGTCTGGACTGTTTTGGTATTTTTGTTCTGCGCTTTTGCAATCTCTGCGGCAGTTTTTTCTTCGCAGAAATGTGCGGTGGCTACTTCCCTGTAGGGACTTTTCAGATCTGAACACAAATGCCGGATCTGATTCTGGAAATCTTTGTCCAGAAATGCTTCTTCCGGGGAGGATTCTTTATCATGGAGCTGTTCAAAATAAGTATCCTCTGTAGGGATGGTACGTCTGCCGGCAGCTTTCAGATGATCCAGGCACTTGTGGACTGCGATCTTGCTGAGCCAGGCTTTTTCGTAAGTACCGTCAAAACGGGAGAGATTTTTGTAGGCGGAAAGAAAAACATCCTGTGTCAGATCCTCGGCGTCAAAAGGATTGCCCACCGATTTCAGACAAATGGAAAATATTAAATTTTGGTATGTATGTATCAGATATTCCAGATATTCTTCCCGTGTGATGTGATCAGCTCCTTTCTCAGCCCGTTCACTTATTATAACGCGTAAGACAGAGATAAAACTTCAGTTTTAAAAGCAATTTTTTGAAAAAAATAGAATTCTTATAGCAGGGAACCCCAAATTGGTCTATACTATAAAACGTCAAAGCAGAGATGCAGAAAGGATGAGACAGATGACAGAGACAAAACGCTTATATTATGAAGATGTATATAAAAAAGAATTCACAGCCAAAGTCCTGGAGTGCAGAGAAGCAAAAAAAGGCTTTCACATTATTCTGGACGAGAGTGCCTTTTATCCGGAAGGCGGCGGACAGCCAAGTGATGCCGGATATCTGAACGACGTGAAAGTGAAAGAAGTACATGAAAAAGATGGAGAACTTCTTCATTATACAGATAAACCGCTGGAAGCAGGAACAGAAGTACAGGGTCGTATCGACCGGGCAAGAAGATTTGATCTGATGCAGCAGCATTCCGGTGAGCATATGGTCAGCGGCCTGATCCATGAGGCCTATGGATATGATAATGTGGGCTTTCATATGGGCAGCGATACCATCACTGTAGACCTGAATGGTCCATTGGATGAGACACAGCTTGCCGAGATCGAGCAGAAAACAAATGAAAAGATCTGGGAAGACACTGAGGTGAAAATCTTATATCCTACAGCTGAAGAACTGGAAAAAATTGATTACCGAAGCAAAAAAGAACTCACCGGCCAGGTGCGTATTGTGGAATTTCCGGGCGTGGATATCTGTGCATGTTGCGGAACCCATGTGACACATACCGGAGAGATCGGTATGGTGAAGCTTCTTTCTGTGGAAAAATTCCGTGAAGGTGTCCGTATTGAGATGATCTGTGGAAAACGTGTTCTGGATTACCTGAATATGGTCAATGACCAGAACCATCAGATTTCCGTAAAACTTTCCGCAAAGATGGACAAGACCGCGCAGGCAGTAGAACGCCTTCAGGAGGAGAATTTCCGCCTGAAAGGTCAGGTTGGCCAGATGGTGGATGATATGTGTCAGAAAGAGGCAGAGCGCTATGCAGGAAGTGGAAGCGTTCTCATCTTTATGGATGGAATGGATGCAGACAGTGTGCGAAGACTTGCAGATGCCGTGACACAGACCTGCCAGGGTTGTTGTGCGGTATTTTCCAGAAATGCAGATGGAAGTTTCAAGTACGCAATGGGTGAAAAAGACGGCGATCTCCGCCAGTTTACAAAAGAAATGAATGCAAAATTAAACGGACGGGGAGGCGGAAAGCCATTCTTTGTACAGGGATCTGTACAGGCAACAGAGGAAGAGATTCGAAGATTTTTTGAGCAGTGATGAAAATGTTTGGAGAATGTCATGCACATATATTTCTTAACGGCTACGATTACCGGAAAGCCGTTGAGACACAGAAAAACGGGCCCCAGGATGCGCTGATCCGAAGTCATCTTAAGGAATATCAGAAAAGAGGAATCCGTTTTGTAAGAGACGGAGGAGATCATTATGGTGTTTCCAGAAGAACCGCACAGCTGGCCGGTGAATATGGAATTGATTACCGCACGCCGGTTTTTGCCATTTATAAAGAAGGGCATTATGGAAAAATTGTCGGAAAAAGTTTTTCGAATATGAAGGAATATCACCGCAGGGTTCTGGAAGCTGCTGAGGAAGGGGCGGATTTTATCAAGATCATGACTACCGGCCTTCTGGATTTTGAGGATCATGGAAAGATCACGGGAACTCCGCTTTCAGCGGCAGAAGTAAAAGAAATGGTACATATTGCACATGAAGAAGGCTTTGCAGTGATGAGCCATACCAATGGGAATTATGGAGTGCAGGCTGCAGTTGAAGCCGGTGTTGACAGCATTGAACACGCCAATTACATGGATGAAGAAACGCTTTCCATGCTGGCAGACAGCAGAAGTGTGTGGGTACCTACTCTTGTGACGGTCCGGAATCTGATGGATTGTGGAAGATTCGAAAATGAGATTCTGTCCTCTATTATCCGGACAGGCGAGGAAAATCTGAAAAAAGCTTTCAGGAAAAAAGTGCATGTGGCAGTAGGCAGTGATGCCGGTGCATTTAAGGTTCTTCACGGAAAAGGTACGGAAGATGAATGCAGAGCTTTTTTTGACATTTTGGGTGAGACACCGGAGGTATGCGCCTGGATGGAAGAGGGGGAAGAAAGAATCCGAACTCTCTTCCGTCACGGGTCTTCGAATTTAATACAGGTATAAATATTGGAGGTGCGTGATTTCGCAGGGTTAAAGGTAACCCGGAGATCCGCACCTTCTTCCATTCCGCTTGTGGAAAGATCCTGGACATTTTCACGGCTGCAGAGGATTTTTACTCCATCATAAGTCTGGATCAGCACAGTATTGGCGGTTGTACCGAGGATTGTACCGGTTACAGTGGAAGAAATATTGCGGATAGAAAGTGTATCCGGATCTTCACCTGTAATTCCGCGGATTTTCATGCCGTTAGTGGATTCCCCATTAAATTTACCGGTATAAATAATATTTACATAAGAACCAGGAGCCATGCCGCCTTTAAAGTATACAGGAACAGAAGTGAGTGGAACAGTCAGTTCCGACCCCGTAGTCTGAGGGACAACAGTCATGGTACTGGTGCTGACACTTACAATTTTTGCCCGGAGATGCTGTTCTTTTTTCTTCGGTGCCGGAGAAGGGGTGGGAGTTGCCGCAGGTACTTTCAGTGGATCGGTATCAGAGACACTGATTACTTTTGTGAAACTGCCATCGTACTGTTTATCACCAACTATGGTTTCGTTAATGAATTTGCCGCGAAAATGGACATAGACCCACCTGCCGGCTTTGATTCCTTTTTTATAGTATTGTCTGACACCGGTGACAGGAAAAGTTACGGTATTTCCTTTTTCTGTAACGATAACGAGTGCATTGGAAGTAAGTTTTTTTACTTTTCCCTTCAGTGTGCGATTTTCCAGAGGGGTTTCGTTATGATATTTGTCAGTTACTTTGATCGGAGAAATGGTGCTGATATCTGTTCCGGAAAGCTGCCCCTGATAGATTACGCTGACCTGGTCGCTGAATACAACACCGTATTTACATTCCAGTCTTGTCCTGGAAACGTCAAATACATAAGTTTCTCCGTCGCTGGAAATAGTCATATTTGTGCCGTCAAAATTCTGCAGTGTGCCGGTAATTTCATCCATATAAACCCGTTCTTCCAGGGAAGAATCCGATGCTTCCCGGGAGGTGGGATCTGAAGATGTGGCATCTGAAATTTTATCCTGAAGGGAAATAATGTGATCATCGATCTGATCATTGCTGCAGCCGCCCACAAACAGGGAAAGGCCCAGAATCATACATGCAGCAGACAGTTTTTTCATTTGTGTCCTCCGACCTGGGATAACGGTCAGTCCTGTTTATCTGTAAGGTCCTGGGATTCCGGTACCGGCATAAAATCAAAGATCTGGCGGAAGGATTCCCATTGCTCACGGCTGTCTATTCCATGGTTGATCAGACCCGTGCATTCAGTACAGGCATTGGTATCCAGATAATTTTTGTAATTAATATGATAGGGATTTTTTGTGTTTTTTTCCTGCGGATCATTCATGGGATCAGTCTCCTTATTGATTGATAAGGATCAGTATATGAAAGCAGGAAAGATTTTATACATGTTAAAAGTATTATAGCAAAAAGATTTTTTGATTTCTACAGGGATTTTTGGAAAATCCCCGTATTTACTGAAAGCGTGTTCCAACAGGCTGGACGCGGAACCAGTAAGTGTAAAAATACCGGAAACCAAGAGAACTGTAAAGCTTTTCAGCGGAATCATTGTTCTTTACCACCTGGAGATAGGCGTGGCTTGCGCCTCTTTTTTTGCCTTCATTAAGTAGACCGGTGCAGATCTGACGGGCGTATCCTCTGCGGCGGTAATCTTCACGCACATGGATCGCATAGATACCAATATAATCACGATCCAGAATTCCAAGCCCTGTGGCAATGATCTGGCCGTTTTTTGTGATGGAAGCACAGACGGTTTCTTTAAGAATTGCACGGTACATGGAAGGAACCACACTCCTGTGGATCGGATTCGTAGTTTTTTTCAGGTCAAAAAGACTGTGGATCCAGAAATCAGGAATTTCATTGGTAAAGAGCACATCGGTGACAGGCGTGTCCAGAACAGCCTGGGCCAGATCTACAGTCATGACATTGGTCACATGCTGAATGGAATAGCCACGGTTTTCCAGCATGTAGTCAAAATCCTGAGATACAAGTGGACTGATCTTGAAGATCGCAGGAGTTCCAAGGCGCTTATAGACCTGCTCGCAGTAGGGGATTTTTTCCCGCCATGGAAGGGTGGACGTTCCAAACTGTTCCACGCTGTTGGTTCTGTGAGTATAAAAGTAAGAAAAACGTAGAATCCATCCGTCATAAAGTTCCATTTTATGGGAGGGCCATGCATTCAGTGACATATCTTCAATTTTTTTGATTGCTTTTTCCATAACATTACCTTTCTGCTGTAATCAATGTATAAAGTTTTTCAGCCAGAATCCGGTGTCCCTGCCTGGTAAGATGAATGCCGTCTTCCGTTATGGCTGACATTCCATGCAGAGAAGCTTTCTGATGCAGATCGTCTTGCAGCGGGACAAAAACGGCGCCGTATTTTTGACTGATTGTTCGGATATGGACGGACATCTGAGAAAGAAGGGGGAACCAGGAAGCGTAGCAGCGTGGCCATGGGAAAACAAATGGCTCCAGGAAAAAAAGCTTCCGTTTCCGGGAGCCTGTGCCGGAGAGCTTTCGGGCAAGCTGTTCATACCGGGCTGCGAATATTTCCATTAAATCCTGCTGTTGTGCGGACGAACGGCGGGTGTTCATCATGATTCCAATATCGTTGATTCCGATCAGCACAGTAACAATATCCGGATCAGAGGCTTCCAGCCAGGAATCCATGTTCTGAAGAAGCCGTTCCAGGGTAAAACCATCAATTCCTCTGTTTTCGATGGAAAAATCATTCCCGGTGTTGCAGAGCAGGCCGGAGAGAATCTTCACATAGCCATTTCCCAGAGGATCCGTGGAAAAAAGCCGTCCACAGTCTGTGATACTGTCGCCAAGACACAGGAGACGGGGCATAAAAGTTCCTTCTTTCTGTAACATTTCGTGCTTTGATAGTAGCACTTACACTCACAGTGGTCAAGCGCATGAAATATCGGAAAATGGGTAAAAAACGAATAAACGTGAAAAACATGAAATTTTTTTAAAAAAATTAAAAAAAGTACTTGCATTTTGAAAAGAAGTGTTATATACTAACGAAGTCGGTTGAGGGAAACAACTTAAACGACAGAAACAAATGAACATGGCCAGTTGGTCAAGGGGCTAAGACGCCGCCCTCTCACGGCGGAAACACGGGTTCGATTCCCGTACTGGCTATTAGCTGAAAGCAGTTAGAAACCTTATTCTAACTGCTTTTTTCGTTGTTTGAAAAGCGTTAAAGAACCAGGGTGTCATCAAAAATGTCATCAGGATATCCGGCGCAGAGGTGTGTTGCAGAGATCTGTCCGAATGTCAGAATTTGTCGAACGAAAATGCTGGACAAAAGCTTTTAAGAATCCTATAATAAGTTTCACCAGAGATCTTCTGGTATCGATCACCGCCAGGTCAGGCGGGAAATTCCACATTTATGATAACTGAATAAACATATATTTTATGGAAGGAGGCATGTATATCTTTGGGTGGTTTTTTATCCGTAGTAATCTCTGCGATGGCCGTCTGGATGGATCTCAGAGAGGAAGCTGTGGATAATAGCTGGGTACTTTTTTCGATTATGGCAGGTTTTTTACTACAGCTTTTGGAAAAGGGGCCGAAAGGCATGATCATATTCCTGACAGGAGCAGCAGTTCCACTTATTCTTCTCGGAATTCTGTTTATATTCCGGATGCTTGGAGCGGGAGATGTTAAGATTTTGTGTGCTCTGGGTGGAATCATGGGTCCACGGACAGTTACAGAATGTATCGTTTATTCATTGCTTGCAGGTGCAGGCATTTCTCTGGCAATTCTTATTTCTACAGGCGGTATCCGCCAGCGAATCCTCTATTTATATCAGTATATGAATGAATTTTACTGTACAGGCGAAATCCGTCCTTATTACAGAAAAGGAATGAAGCATCCGGAGAATTTTCATTTTACAGTGCCGATCTTTTTGAGTGCATTGCTTTATGCAGGAGGTGTGTATTGAAGAAAAACATATTTGCAGTCTGTGATCTGGAGGTGGATTATGCATTCAATTTCATGGACTATCTGAACCAGAAAAGAAATCTTCCTTTTGAAATCCAGGCATTTACAACAGCGGAGAGTCTGCTTGCCTATGGAAAAGAAAATCATATTGAGTTGCTGCTGATTTCCGATAAGGCTATGCGGAAAGAAATCCGTGAGATCGGAATAGGGAAGATCATCATTCTTTCGGAGGGAGTACACCCACCGGAACTGGATCAGTATTCAAGTGTGTATAAATACCAGTCTTCTGCAGATGTAATACGGGAAGTAATGGCCTGTTATGGAGAAGAGAAAGTGCTGAATCCGGTAGCGTTTCCGGCCCTGAAGAAAACAATGGAGATCGTAGGTGTTTTTTCACCCCTTGGAAGATGTCTGAAGACATCGTTTTCTCTTGCGCTTGGACAGATTTTGGCCAGAGAACGAGCTGTTCTTTATTTGAATCTTGAAGAGTATTCCGGATTTGAAGAACTGCTTGGGAAATCATTTTCCACGAATCTGAGCGATCTTTTTTACTATGTAAGACAGGGAAACGAGAATCTGATCCACAGGATGAACGGAATGATCCAGACGATCAATAATCTGGACTTTATACCTCCTGTGCGGATGCCTTCAGATATCCGTACGGTATGCTGGGAAGACTGGGAACGTCTTCTGCAGGAAATAACGTTGCACAGTTCCTACGAAGTGCTGATCCTGGATATGGGAGGAAATGTAGATGAAAATTTTCAGCTTCTGGATCTGTGCAGCAGAATTTATATGCCGGTCCTGAATGATACAGTTTCTGTATGCAAAATGACGCAGTTTGAAAATCTGCTGAAGATCTGGAATAAAGAAAAAATTCTGGAAAAAACAGAAAAAGTGCATTTGCCTTTTCATATGGATAACATATCTTCCGAGACTTATGTAGAACAGCTGGTCTGGAGTGAACTGGGAGATTATATCCGTAGTCTTCTGAGAAAGGAGCGGTCATGAACAGAGAAAAATTCAGAGAAATACATGATCTGCTTATGGAGCAGCTGGATGTATCCAGGGAACTGTCTGATGAGGAAATCCTGGAGGTGATCGATGAACTGATACTGAATCAGTCAAAAGAGTTGTTTTTTTCCCTGAAAGAAAAAGTGGGGCTTCGGCAGGAACTGTTCTGTTCTGTGCGAAAGCTGGATGTTCTACAGGAACTGATCGAAGATGAAAGCATAACGGAGATCATGGTAAACGGACCGGACAATATCTTTGTGGAGAGGGCCGGAAAACTTACCAGATGGAATAAAACTTTCACCTCGAAAGAAAAGCTGGAGGACGTGATACAGCAGATTGTGGGGAGGTGTAACCGTGTTGTAAATGAATCCATGCCGATTGTGGATGCAAGACTGGAAAACGGCGCACGTGTCAATGTAGTTGTTTATCCGGTAGCGTTAAATGGTCCGATCCTGACGATCCGGCGTTTTCCTGACGATCCGATAACTATGGAAAAGCTGATTTCTTTGGGTAGTATTACAGAGGAATGTGCACAATTTCTGAAAAAACTGGTGCAGGCCAGATATTCCATTGTGATCGGTGGTGGTACAGGCAGCGGAAAAACAACCTTTCTTGGTGCTGTTGCGGAATATATCCCGAAAGATGAACGACTGATCACAATTGAAGATAATGCGGAACTTAAGATCCGAGGAATTGACAATCTTGTGTGTCTGGAAGCAAAGATGGCGAATATGACAGGGGCTGTATCTGTAACAATTCGTGATCTGATCAAATCGGCTCTTCGAATGAGGCCGGACCGGATAATAGTCGGAGAAGTACGAGGCGGAGAGGCCATGGATATGCTGCAGAGTCTGAATACTGGCCATGATGGGAGTCTTTCCACACTTCATGCAAACAGCAGCCGTGATATGTTGTCCAGAATTGAAACAATGACACTGATGGGAATTGATCTTCCGCTGGAAGCAATACGGCGACAGATTGCATCAGGGGTGGATATTCTGGTACATCTCGGACGTATGAGGGACAGAAGCAGAAAACTGCTGGAAGTTACAGAGGTGTGTGGATTCCAGAACGGAGAGATTCAGACCAGACCTCTTTACCGTTGGGAAGAAGGAAAAGGGCTTGTAAAGGCCGGAGAACTTTTACATCGTGAAAAAATGGAACGGGCGGGAATCAGATTATGAAAAAGCAGAAAGGAAAGAATCAGAAATGGGAATTTACGAGGAAAGATTACAGGAAGTATCAATTTACGGTGAAAGAAGCAGCGAAATATCTTCTGGAAGGAGCTGTCATCTGCGCAGCAGTCGATTATCTGTTTTATCAGAGCCTGCTGGTACTGCTGTTTATGCTTCCCCTGCCGGTACTTTTTCTGAAAATACAGAAAAAGAAATGCATTGTTCGCCAGAAAAGAAATCTGAATTATCAGTTCCGTGATGCACTGACGTCTATGAATGTGGCGGTGCAGGCAGGGTATTCCGCAGAAAACGCGGTACGTGCTACAGTGAAGGATCTGGCAAGACTTTATGAAAAAGGAAGTGATATTCTGGATGAATTCCGCTATATCGAAAGTCAGCTGCGTTTAAGCGTTCCGGTTGAAGAATTATTTCTGGACCTGGGAAAGCGCAGTGGAGTGGAAGATATTGAAAATTTTGCGGCAGTATTTTATACCGCGAAACGGACAGGAGGAGATATGACACAGGTGCTTCAGAAAGTAGCACGAATGCTTGGAGACAAGATTGAAGTTAAAAAAGAAATTGAGGCAACACTGGCTACAAAAAAAGCAGAACAGATGGTTATGAGCATTATGCCGGCAGGAATCATCTGTTATCTGAAACTGACATCGCCAGGATTTCTGGATGTGCTTTATGGAAATCCTTTTGGTATCTGTGCAATGACAGTATGTATGGGAATCTATGGGTTGTCATACTGGCTGGGTGTGAAAATTGTAGATATAGAAGTGTAGGTGTGTGAGATGTGGGTACATATTGTGATATTTATGGTTATTCTGGGGGCAGTTCTTGCCGGAAAACTGGGGCGGCTTCCGCCATGGGCAGAAAATACGGAAAGACAGAAACTTTTTATCCTGGTGGCACTTGCCGGAAACATCGTCGGAATGCTCCTGACATTACAAAGTGGAGGAGGCACGGTGTATTCATCCGGTTACCGTATGGAAAAAGAGGAGACAGGTGCTTACGAAGAGAAATTCATAGTATCTGTAGACGGAAAAGAATCTGGTTCTCTGTATGTACAGGTACCGGAGAAAGAAACGGAAGATACCGGAGAAGAGACAGAGCCGGAAAAAGAACTGAGCGAAGAACAGCAGCGCGAGAAAGAACTGCAGGATATGATCGCACAGTATAACCAGAAAAAGAATGATCCGGAATATTATTATCTCCCGGATACGTGGAATGGAAAACATCTGGAATGGGAGCAGCCGAAAGATACGAAAGGAAATCTGATCGCCGCACTTGGCCTGGTAGCCGCACTTGCGGTGGTAATTGGCAAAGAGAGGGAAAAGCAGACTGTTCAGGCAAAAAGAAAAGAGCAGATGCTGATGGATTATCCCGGTCTGATCATGAAATTTACACTTCTGGTACAGGCTGGTTTAACTGCAAGAAAGGCATTTCAGAAGATCGCTCTGGACTATGGAAAAAAAGAAAATGGAAAAGAGCGGGCGGCTTATGAAGAAATCCGGACAACATGTTATGAAATGGACAGTGGAATTTCTGAGGCAGAGGCATATCGAAGATTTGGAGAGCGATGTGGACAGGTAAAATATAAAACACTTGCAACACTGCTGATCCAGAATCTTCAGAAAGGAAGCAGGCATCTGTCGGATCTGCTGGAAAAAGAATCTGTGGAAGCATGGGAAGAAAGAAAAAGAAAAGCAAGAGTACTTGGCGAAGCGGCAGCAACGAAACTGCTTTTGCCAATGGTACTGATGCTGCTGGTGGTAATGGCAGTAATTATGCTGCCTGCGGGTCTTTCCTTTTATGGAGGATAAAAAAGCACAGGGCAACAGAAATGCGAGGTGACAAATGAAAAATATATGGAGATGTGTGAAAGAATTTGCGATAGAAGAAGATGCGGTAGGAGTTGTGGAAATTATCCTGATTCTGGTGGTTCTGATCAGTCTGGTCGTCATCTTTAAGGAACAGCTTACCGCTCTTGTCAAAAAAATTCTTGCAAAAATCACAAAACAAAGTAATGCAATCTGAGAATAAGAAAAAACGGTAGAATATCCTGACGTTTTGGAAAGGAGAGTACCCTCTTGGTGAAAACAGTGAAAAAGGGCAGTATCACGATTTTTCTGGCACTGATCTTAAGTCTGATCCTGTCTCTTGTAAGCGCAAGTATTGAATCAGTACGCATGTCAGCTGCCAGAACGCAGATCCTGAACAGTATGGATATCGGTCTGTATTCTCTGTTCGGACAGTATGACCGGACACTTCTGGAGGATTATGACCTGTTTGCATTATATGCAGGCGGGAAAGAGGAACCGGATATGGCATCCGTATATGAGAATTTTCAGTCCTATATGAAGCCTGTGTTAAAACAGAACAGCCAGAAACTGGAACTTCTGCAGGGTGGCTTTAACGGATATCGTATGCTGACTGATGGAAACGGCGAAGTGTTTTTTGGGCAGGCGGTCAGATATATGCGTGAAACACTGGGAAGTCAGGGGGTACAGATCCTTCTTGGAAAATTACAGGACCAGGAAGAGAAAACAGAAGCAGCAGAACGAAAAGGAGAGCAGGCGGAAAATGAAGATACAATGAATTCTTATGACTCAGAGATTTCGGATGCTGCACAGAAAAGTGAAGAAGCCGAAAAGAACCAGGAAAATCAGAAAGATTCGGGCGATTTTGGAGATGGAGGAAGCAGTGAAGATTTTACCGGTGGTGTAAACAAAGATGTGGAAAATCCTATTCCTGTGATTCGAAGAGTACGAAAAATGGGACTGATCGATCTGGTAGTTCCGACAGAACGTGGGATTTCAGATGCTGTTACGGACAAAAGAACACTGACATCTGGAAGAACGCTTCAAACAGGAATGCTGATGGATTCCGGCATACAGACCGATAATTCGTACACTTCGGGAATTCTTTTCGGACAGTATCTACTGAAAAAACTGGGAAATTACCGAAAGCCGGCTGCATCAGGGCTGAATTATCAGGTGGAATATATTCTTGGTGGAAAAAACAGTGACAGAGAAAATCTCAAATCTGTAGCTGCAAAACTTCTCCTGATCCGGCAGGGCGTTAATATGGCACATCTATTAGCTGATGGAGGAAAACGAATTCAGCTGGAGACATTGTCACTGGCGATCGCATCCAGCTTTCTGGTTCCGCCGGCAGCTGCAGTGATCGAAGCGGCATTGCTCGTATGCTGGGCTTTTGCGGAGAGCGTACTGGATGTCCGGGAACTTTTTGCGGGCGGTCATGTTCCTCTTGTAAAAAATGCGTCAGACTGGCAGTTGTCATTAAGCAACCTGTCTCACATTCTGGATCATCTGGACACATCGAGGAAAGACTCTAAAGGGGGAATGTCCTATGAAGATTATCTGCGTGTGCTTCTTATTGCCAAGGGAAAGCAGGAAAAGGTGATAAGAGGAATGGATATGATTGAATGTTCGATCCGCGAAAAAGGGAAAAGACCGGGATTTCGGATGGATCACTGTATTGTTGCCCTGGAAGCTTCTGCAGATGTAAAAGCAAATAACAAGAAAACATTTACAGTCACACGACAGTATGCATATGAATAGAAAGAGAGGTGTACAGGGATGCTTTTTCAGAAAGAAAAAGAAGATAAAAATCAGATAAACAGACTGGATCAGAAAAGAGAAAGGCGCTCTCCGAGAAGGTTTTTTCTGCTTTCCCCGATGAGCAGGAAACCACTTTCTGGAAAGGCATCCCTGTGCACCTTTTTGAAAAGGGCAAGTCTTACCGTGGAAGCTGCTCTGGTTCTTCCGATATTTTTGTTTGGTGTGATCACTTTGATCTCGTTTATGGATATTTATAAAGTGCAGACAGAGCATCTGACAGAATTGTGCCAGAAGGCCAAGGAGGCGGGAATGTATGCATATGGAGCCGGTAATTCCGGAGCGGAGAATATCGTATTGCCAGATGTATATTCCTGCCAGCCTGTAGGCGGTTTACTGCCGTTACCAAGGGTCTGGTTCCACAATACAGTAAAAGTTCATGCGTGGACAGGTGTGAAATATGAAGAAGAAAACACGGCGGCAGAAAATCAGCCAATGGTATATGTCACAGAGTCAGGAACTGTATATCACAGAAAACTGGGATGCAGCTATCTGAATCTGTCGGTACAGCAGGTATCAGGATCAGCTGTGAAAAATATGAAAAATACATACGGCGAAAAGTATCAGGCATGTGAACTGTGTAGCCGTGGTCAGGAACCCGCAGGTGTTGTATATATCACAAAAAAGAGCAATCGTTTTCATAACAGAGAAAGCTGCAGTGCATTGAAACGATCTGTCCGTATGGTGAAAGAATCGGAAGTATCCGGAGAAATGAGTGCGTGTGGACGTTGTGGATGAGAGGAGAAGCTATGAGCAGAGGCGAAATATGTATGATGGCATTTCTTGGAATTAATACATGGACAGATATCCGGAAAAAAGAGATTTGTTTTCCGGTGTTTTGTCTGTTCCTGGCGGGAGGTATATTGTGGAGGATAACAGAAGGAAGTTTGTGGCCGGATGGGCTGATTTCAATGGGAATCGGGATATTTGCCGCAATAATATCTGCGCTCACAGGAGGAGAGATCGGAGCAGGAGACGGTCTCCTTATAATAGCAATGGGGTCTGTGATGACAGCAGGAGAGCTGATCGGAATACTTTTTGCTGCGCTTTTGCTGTGTGGGATATATTCCGGAATTCAGCTTCTCGTGTTAAAAAAACAGAGGGATATTGAAATACCGTTTGTACCATTTTTGCTTGCAGGATATCTTGGAGGTGTATTTTTGTGAAAAAACTGAAAAAAGGAAGTTTTACGTTGGAAGCGGCACTGCTGATGCCGTTATTGCTCACGGTTATTATGAGTATGTTGTATCTGGATTTTTTTGTACATAACAGGGCGTGGTTGACAGCAGCTGCATATGAGGCGGCAGTAAGTGGCAGTATGGAAGGATATAAAAAAGAAGCAAATATATATGAGACAGCGGATATTCAGGGACGGATGCTTGGAAGCCAGGGACTGCCTGGAGGGGAAAACCTGAGTATGCAGACAAATGCGGGAAAAAATGTGCAGGTAACTTATCGTATGGAGATACCGGCAGGGTTTCTCGGACAAAAATGGAATATTACAGTCAGCGGAACAGCGAAACCGTTACGTCCTGTAGGATGGATACGCAGGATAAAGGGAGCGGCAGATGCGCTGAAAGAGGTGAAAAATTAAAATGAGATCAGAATATAAAAGAGATATGAATCATAATTATCTGATACTGACAGGAGAAGATACGATTAATACGGATTCTTATCAGGTGAGGATGATTGTGGCAAATGTGGTACCTGATCTTCTGCAATGCCGTATTCAGGGAATCGATGGAAAATTTATGGTGTATTATGATGTGACTTCCAGACATTCGATGACTGCACTTTTCGAAAACAGAAAAATCGGAATGGAAGAACTTCAGGTAATTCTTGGCGGTTTTATTCAGGTGATGGAAGCGATGTCGGAATATCTTCTGAATCCCTGTCAGCTGATCCTGGAGCCGGAATATATTTATCTGGACGCGGAAAAGAACAATGTTCGCTTTTGCTATATGCCCGGATTTCATGGAGAGATACAGGAGCAGTTTCAGAATCTTGCAGAATATCTTCTTCCAAAACTGGATCATGAGGATGGAAAGGCAGTTATGCTGGGGTACAGTGTATACAGAAGGGCACTGGAGGACAGCTTTCATCTGGAATATATCAAGGAAGAATTGTATAAAGTAAGCAATGGAAATCAGGAAGATTTTGAAGCATATGAAAAAAAACAGGCAACTGTATCAGTACAGAAGGAAGTAACATCGGAGAAAGAACAGGAAGAATTGTGGGATATGGAAAACTGGGAACGGGACTCTGAAGCAGAAGCAGAAAAATCAAAAAAGGCAGGAAAGAGAAAAAAGAAAAAGTCGAAAGAGGATGCAGAAAAGAAAACAGATATAGGGAAAAAAGCAGCGGGATTTGCGGCAGCTGTTCTGGTTCTGCTGGGAGCTGCCATGGGAATGGCAACAGGATACCTGCCCAGGGTAAGCACTGAAATTTTTCTGTGTGGAGTTCTGGGAATAATGATCCTGGGGATGTTATCTTTCTGGCTGATAAAAAGATTTTCCAGGAAAGAACAGGATCTTCCGGTGAAAATATCAGAAAAGAAAAATTCTGTGAAAAAAGATTCTGCATATTCAGAAGAAAAGAATATGGATACGGATATAGAGGAAGGAATAAAAACGGAATGGGAAGAGAAAATGGAAAAAACATCAAAGAAACACGGAGAAAAACAGGAAATGATAAGAGAGGCAGAAGAGGGATTCGGAGAAACCATGGTTCTTACGTCAGGCTTGGTGAAGGGTCCGGCCACACTGGTAAGCCGTGAACCGGGAGAACTGGCAACGATATATCTTGAACAGGAGATTGTTGTGATCGGAAAACTGGAGACAGCATCAGACGCTGTGATCAATATGCCTACGGTCAGCCGGATTCATGCCAAGATCAGAAAAAGAGACGGAGAATATTATCTGACAGATCTGAATTCCAGAAATGGAACATCTGTTAATGGGCAGATGTTGAAAGCTGGAGAAGAACATCTATTGAAAGATGAGGATGAAGTAGATTTTGCACAGGCCCGCTATATTTTTTTGAGATAACAAAGCGAAAAAACAGGGTTTATGTCGTATTATATAGAAGACCGCAGGTTGTTTATATAATGAAAATCTGATAAAATAGTCCAATAAACTGACCACAAACTGGAAATGATTTTCCGGAGATGTTACAGAAAAGAGGACTTAAGTGGAAGAAATAAAAAAAGAACCTGTGACGATATTGCTGATTCTGTTAAATGCATTAATTTTTCTCATTGTAGAGATTACCGGTGGCTCTGAGAATGGACAACATATGCTGGAATGTGGTGCGGTTTATGCACCTCTGATCTTTGAACAGGGACAGTGGTATCGTATGTTTACCAGCATGTTCCTGCATTTCGGAGCTCCCCATCTGATCAATAATATGTTGGTACTGTTTGTTCTCGGACAACGGCTGGAACCGGTTGTTGGAAAAATAAAATTTATTCTGATTTATATTCTTGGAGGTCTTGGAGGAAATCTGCTCTCTTTGTTTTTTGATATGCAGACAGAAAAATACACATTATCCGCAGGAGCATCTGGTGCGGTATTTGCAGTTATGGGAGGAATGATCTATGTGATAATCCGTCACAGAGGAAAAGTTTCAGATCTGACCATAAGACAAATGCTGATCATGGCTGCGTTTTCTCTGTATTTTGGTTTTGCAAGTGAAGGTGTTGATAATATAGCTCATATTGGCGGTTTGCTGTGCGGTTTTCTGACTGCAGTGATATTCTATCATCCAAGAAAAATATGGAAAACGGTTCCCTGACCAGGGGTACTTTCTATGGAAATACTGCCATGGTGCGCTTCAGCTACCTGTCTGGAAATAGCAAGCCCCAGACCGGTGCCGTTTTCTTTTGTTGTAAAAAACGGCTGGAAGATACTTGCAAGCTGTTCTTTGGAAATTCCACATCCATTATCCTGAATATTGATACAAATACCAGATTTTTCAGTAAAAGCTGTCACAGAGATCTGTCCGCCGGGAACAGGAACTGCTTCCCAGGCATTCTTAAGAAGGTTCAGAAGCATCTGCCGGATTTGGATTCTGTCTAGCATCAGTGTCGGAAGATCATTGGGAATGTCTGTCACAAGACGGATATCCAGATAGTCCAGAGTAGGTTTGACAGAAGAAAGAACTGTTTTCAGATACATACCGGTATCGGTTGCTTCGGGTTTGACCCGTCCTGCGTTATTAAATGCAGAAAGTTCATCAAGAAGTTCCCGCACATAACTGAGATTATCCATAACATCATCCCAGTGTTCATAATCCTCAACTTCTGGATGGGCGGATGCGATCATCTGAAGTCCGCTGTTGATCAGAGTCAGCGGATTACGGATTTCATGAGAAAATTTAGAAAGTGTGTAATGAAAATCTTTTTTTAATTCATTAACTGTGTCGTCGTTGCACATGTTATCACCTCAAAAAAATATTAACATCAGAAATTCCAAATATCAACAAGAACAGTGTTGAAAAAATCGAGAAAATACGACAAAATAAGAATAACAACTATTTAAGCTAGGAGGATAAAACAATGGGAGATTGTATATTTTGTAAAATTGCAAATGGAGAAATTCCAGCAGCAACACTTTATGAGGATGAGGATTTTCGTGTAATTCTTGATCTGGGTCCGGCAAGTAAAGGTCATTCTCTGATCTTACCGAAAAAACATGCAGCTAATATTTATGAGCTTCCAGATGAGACAGCAGGAAAGGCAATGATCCTCGCAAAAAAAATGGCTGGAAAGCTGACAGATGCATTAAACTGTGATGGATTTAATATTGTCCAGAATAATGGAGAGATTGCAGGACAGACTGTATTTCATTTTCATATGCACCTGATTCCGAGATATAAAGGTGATGAAGTTGGACTGACCTGGAAAGCCGGAGAGCTCAGCGATGAGGTGAGAGATGAAATTCTGAAAAAGGTCAGAGACTGATAAATACCTACTAAAGAGAAAAAATGAAAAATCAGACATACGAAGAGTTTTACCTTAAATATCGAAAAATATCCAAAGCATACGCATACGGAATCCTGCACGACTGGAATATGGCAGACGATGTCAGCCAGGATGTACTTTATAAAATGTACAACATGAGAAAAGGACTGAATGTTGACAATGAAAAAATGATGTATTCCCTGATACGCAGATCTTCCGTGAATAAAGCAATGGATTATAAAAAGAAGTCCAGTTCCAGACATGAGTTTGTCTGTACAGAAGATATTTCTGAAATTCTGGAAGTTCAGAGATCTGTTGATGCGGAAGAAGTAATTCTGCGTAAAGAGAAGAAAGAATTTATGTACATGGTGTTGGAAAGATTTCGTGAAGAACAGCCTCTTAATTATGAAATCCTGATTCAGGTCAAATATCTGGATATTCCAGTTGAGATAGTTGCAGAAGAGTTTGGATTGACAAAGAGTGGTGTGAATAACAGGATATATAAGGCAAAGCGCTGGCTGAAAGAAGAGTTTCGTAAAGTTTACGAATAAAAAGAAACCCTGCCATTTCCTGGAAATGGCAGAGTTTTTTACAGAAAGTGAATGATCAGGAACGGGCGCATTCTTCAATAAGCTCTGTGATCTTGCTGATAGAATCTACACGACCGTTTCCAGCCATGGCTTCTGTATATTTCTGACGGTCAGTATAAAGCTGGTGGATGGTGTCCAGAAGTTTTGTTTCTGTGATTTCTTCTTCCTCCAGAACCATGCTGAATCCCTGGCGTTCAAAAGAACGTGCATTGAGAATCTGATCACCACGACTTGCTTTTGCGGAAAGTGGAATCAGAAGATTCGGTTTATGCAGCTCGCGGATTTCGCAGATTGCATTGGCACCTGCACGTGAAATCACAACATCAGCCATAGCGAACAGATCCGGAAGTTCATCCTGGATATATTCATACTGGACATACCCGGTGGTACCTTTAAGACTTTCATCGGTTTTACCTTTTCCGCAAAGATGAACAACCTGGAAATCTTTCAGAAGTTCCGGAAGGATCTTACGGACATTGTCGTTTACAGAAGCTGCGCCGAGACTGCCGCCAATAACCATAATTACTGGCTTGTCAGCAGTGAAACCACAGAATTTACGACCAGCGTCCGCATTTCCGGAAAGAAGTTCCTGACGGATCGGAGTTCCGGTAAGAACTGCTTTGTCAGCAGGAAGATTATTGACAGTTTCCGGGAAGTTGCAGCATATTTTTGATGCAGATGAGAGACAGAGTTTATTGGCGAGTCCGGGAGTCATATCTGATTCATGGATAAGTGCTGGGATTTTCAGGCGTTTTGCCGCAATTACAACAGGAACTGTAACGAATCCGCCTTTGGAAAAAACAACGTCCGGTTTCAGATCTTTCAGAATTTTTCTGGCCTGGCTGAAGCCTTTCAGGACACGAAACGGGTCAGAAAAGTTTTTTAGATCGAAGTAGCGTCTCAGTTTTCCAGATGAAATTCCATAATAAGGGATTCCAAGTTCTTCGATCAGTTTTTTTTCGATTCCTTCATAGGAACCGATATAGGAAATTGTATAACCCAGCTCCTTAAGTCTTGGGATCAGGGCAATATTTGGAGTTACATGGCCGGCAGTACCACCGCCGGTAAGTACGATGTGTTTCATTTGGATTCCTCCTGAATAGTCATATACTATTATTAAATATGAACTCTAACGGAGGAATTGTCAAGGAAAGATAGGATTACAGGAGAAAAATAATGGAAGATTTCAGGGATGATGAACTGAAAAAATGGTTGGCAGAAGAATACGAAAAAGAAATAGACGAGATGGAGGAAGTTCTGTTTCCGAACGGAGTTCTTCCTGATGATGGAGAAACGGAAGAAGAGGCAAAAGCTGCCTACAAAAAACTTGTGGACCGACTGAAAGCAGATGGCGTTTATGAAGAAGATGAACCTGAAAAAGTAAAAATTGTCTACCTCCCTGAGAAAAAAAGGCATAAAGCAGCAAAGGTGGCAGCGGCGGTGCTCGTGTGTGCAGCAGGCGTATTCGCCGCAAGCATGACCAGCCAGGCTAACAGGAGTTATTTTATTGATTCGGTGAAGGTTTGGACGGGGAATGATACGAAGATTAGCGTTGATAATGATCCGAGTAGTGATGTTCTTAGCATGGATGAAGATAAAGCGCGAGATGATATAAATGAACAATTAGGGATGAAAGTTCCATATTTTATGTATCGTCCTAGTGGTTTGGAATTTTTAAGTTGTGATGTAAACAAACAATTAGGTTATGCATGTATAGAGTATATCTGTAATAAGACAATTTTACTGTTGCAGATAGATGATAATATTGAAAATAAAAATAGTAGAGCATATAGTTTGGATGGAAAAAAAATAGCACAAATAAAATTTTCAGATGAAGATATTGAAGTTACTGTGATGAAAATAAAAGATGAGGCAGATGAAAAGGAAAATTATGTTGCTTATTGGCAGAAAGAAAATTTCTTTTATGAAATATCTGGAAAGCTTGAGGAAAAGGAATTTATAAAAATAGTACAAAATATGCGTTTTTAAAGAGATTAAACAATATTTGTTTCGTATTATATTTGTAATGAAAGTTTACAAGTGGGAAGGAGCAAATATGAAAAAGGTAAAAAAATTATTAGGTATATTATTGTTTTCGACAATCTTGGTTATTGCAAATACAATTCCAGCAGCTGCTGAAAGTCTTTTAGATGACATTACAGAAACGGAGACAACAGAAGATTTTTCTGAAGACACTGAGTATAGTATGCTCAGAGGTGTTAATTTAAATTTAGGAACTACTAAAATTACAAAAGTAGCTAGTAATAAAGTAGCAATAAATGGCCGTACACAGTGTCATCATGTATGTGCAAAAGTGTATTTAGATATATATTTAGAGCGAAAAGTAAATGGAACATATTCTGTTTATAAGAGTTGGAGTTTTACAGCAGACAATGCTTCTAAATTAAATAAAGATCTTACCGTAATCGTTCCAAGCGGCTACTACTACAGAGTACGTGGCTATCACGCTGCAAAAGACGGAAGCAAGGAATCTGTAACCACAGTAACAAAAGGTGTGCTGATCAAATAATCAAAAATAATTTTATAGCATAAGCTCATCCCATCCCCAGCGATGTCAACAAACCAAAAAAATCCAGTAAACTTACATTACCTTCGCTGGGGAATCTTAAAATTCTGAAAAATCTAACAATCTTTCTAAAGATAAATTCTTAAAATTCCATATATTTCACAAAAAGACTGTCAAAATCCAAACATTTCGTGTATAATAAATACAATAAAACTGTTAATAAACAGAAAGTCGATTATTTCTGCTTAAACGTAAGTCGATTGCGTTTATGAACATATAGCAGAGCGGAAAAGGGGGCTTGTGCATGAAGATAACATTTATCGGTGCAACACACGAAGTGACCGGAAGCTGCTATTATCTGGAAGCAGCAGGGCGGAAGTTTCTGGTGGATTATGGAATGGAGCAGGGACCAGATTATTACGAGAATAAAGAGTTACCGGTAGCTCCGGGTGACCTGGACTTTGTGCTCCTGACACATGCTCATATGGATCATTCCGGTAATCTTCCGGCATTATATGCAAAAGGCTATCAGGGACCAATCTACGCCACAGAAGCAACCTGTAATCTCTGTGATATCATGCTCCGTGACAGCGCACATATCCAGATGTTTGAGGCTGAATGGAGAAATCGTAAGGGGCGCAGAGAAGGAAAACCGGAATTTATTCCTGCATATACGATGGAAGACGCAATGGGTGTTCTTCGAAACTTTGTCAGATGTCCATACGATAAAATTATCAAACCTGCTGAAGGAATCGAGGTTCGTTTTGTGGATGCGGGACATCTCCTGGGATCAAGCAGTATTGAAATCTGGCTTACCGAAGATGATAAGAAAGAGAAAATCGTATTTTCCGGAGACATCGGAAATCTTAATCAGCCTCTGATCAAGGATCCTGTATATATTAAAGAGGCAGATTATGTTGTGATGGAGTCTACTTATGGAGACAGAAGTCATGGAGAACGACCGGATTATCCAGTCATGCTTGCGGAAATCATTCAGAAAACTTTTGACAGAGGCGGTAATCTGGTGATTCCATCCTTTGCTGTGGGCCGTACGCAGGAAATGCTGTATTTTATCCGTCAGATCAAAGAACAGGGGCTTGTTCACGGGCATGATGGCTTTACTGTGTATGTAGACAGTCCTCTTGCCAATGAGGCAACTACGATTTTCAGTGAAAATGCCTATACCTGCTACGATGAAGAAGCAATGGATCTTTTGAACAAAGGAATCAATCCACTGTCATTCCCGGGCTTGAAGACATCCGTTACTACCGATGATTCCAGAGCGATTAATTTCGATGAAGACTGCAAGGTGATCATTTCTGCCAGCGGTATGTGTGATGCCGGACGTATCAAACATCATCTGAAACATAATCTGTGGGATCCAAGAAATACCATTCTTTTTGTTGGATATCAGGCGATAGGAACCCCTGGCCGGGCACTTCTGGAAGGGGCCACAGAGATGAAACTGTTTGGAGAGACGGTGCAGGTTGCAGCGGAAATCAGCAGAATGCCCGGAATCAGTGGTCATGCAGATGTAAATGGCCTTCTGAACTGGGCAAGAGCATTTGAAACGAAGCCGAAGCATGTCTTTGTTACTCACGGAGATGATACGGTAACGGAGGTTTTTGCCCAGAGACTGAAAGAAGAGCTGGGATATGACGCAACGGCGCCGTTCAGCGGAACAGAATATGATCTTCTGGAGAACAAATGTATCCACGAAGCTGTTGGTGTCCGCATTGTGAAAGCCACTGCTTCACCCAAAACGACCAAAGCCGCCCGTGCATATGAGAAGCTTCTGGCTATGGGACGCCGCCTGATGACGATTATCCGTAAGAATGAAGGCTGCCCAAACAAAGATCTGGACCGTTTTGCAAGAGATATCCAGTCATTGTGTGATAAATGGGACAGAACAGATATCTGACAGAAGAAACAAATATAAAAAACACCCTGCAGAAAAAAGATTCTGCAGGGTGGCGATTGATCTTACAGATCAGCCTTCGTTTAATGCCTGACGGATTGCCTTTGCAAGCTGATCCGGACATGAAGTTGGTTTGAAACCACAGCGGATACCTTCCAGGCGGCTGATCACTTCATCAGCATCCATTCCTTCTGCAAGATGTGCAACGCCCTGTGTATTTCCGGAGCATCCACCTGTAAATTTAATATTGTGTACTTTCTTATTGTCGTCGATCTCGAACTCAATTCCCTGAGCACAGACACCTTTTGTTTTATATGTCATAAAAATTCCTCCTGTATTTATTTGCCGTCCGGTACAGAGAATATCTATATGGTTTAATATCTATATGGTTTTGTACCGGAGAGCAGTATCATATCTACCGATTATATCATCTCTTAAAAAAAGTTTCCATAAAAAATAAAATTTGTTATAATGAACGTTGTAGAAAAAGAAAAAGTACTGTTGAACAGAAGAAAAATGAAAATTCAGCAGGATATTATATTGAAAGAGAGGACTTACAGATCATGAAATGTGTTGGAATTATAGGCGCAATGGAACAGGAAGTTGCAAGACTGAAAGAAGTGATGGAAGATGTGTCCATCACTACAAGAGCAAACATGGACTTTTATGAGGGAGTTCTGGAAGGAAAGAAAGTTGTTGTAGTGCAGTCCGGAATCGGTAAAGTAAATGCAGGTATGTGTACCCAGATCCTGGCAGATCTTTTTCAGGTGGAAGCTGTGATCAATACCGGTATTGCAGGAAGCCTGAATAACGACATCAATATCGGAGATATCGTACTTTCTACAGATGTTCTTCATCATGATATGGATGCTACAGGATTTGGATATCCGAAGGGACAGATTCCTCAGATGAAAGAATTTTCTTTCCAGGCAGATGAGGGTCTTCGTAAGATCGCCCGTGATGTATGCGAGGAAGTGAATCCGGAGATCCAGGTTTTTGAAGGAAGAATTGCTTCTGGAGACCAGTTTGTATGTGATCAGGGTGTAAAGGACAACATTGTAAAAGAGTTCAGCGCATATGCAGTTGAGATGGAGGGTGCGGCGATCGGACAGGCAGCAGCTCTTAACGGAATCCCGTTCCTGATCATCAGAGCGATTTCTGACAAGGCTGATAACAGCGCAAACATGGATTATCCGGCATTTGAGAAACTTGCCATTGAGCATAGCGTGCGCCTGACTCAGGGAATGCTGAAACGCATGGCATAATTGCAGAAACAGGGGAACCGTCATATCTTTTCTGCATATACTGTAAGAGATAGCAGAGAGAGGACAGCAGCGATTATGCTTTATCGAGACTTTTATCCGTTTTATGCTGCACAGGGAAATCCTGTTTTTTATAATGAGGAGCGGGAACAGGAGAGAGAGTTTGACCTGATGAAATCCTATTACCCAGATACAGCCAGAAAGATCCAGGAGAAGGCGGAAATGCAGTGTCAGCTTCTGGACTATGAGGGAAGCCGCCTGTATGACGAGTATCCGGATCGTTTTATGCTGTATCATATCTGCAGTCTGGTGAAAGATGAGATGACCAAAGATGCCAGTGCCCAGGAAATGCCGGGCGGATTTCTGGATGATCTTATCCAGGTATTGGTATATCAGGAAATTTCCCGGAGAAGATGCCGACGCCGGAGATGTCGACAGTATTTTCCGCGATAACAGTAATGACAGAATATGAATGACAGGTTCCTCCAACATCTGTCCATATACAAGAAAAACGAAAATGAATATAATGGAAGTATGATGAAGACAATAAGGGAATTTTTAGAAGAACAGATCAATGAACAGCTGATCCAGGCTGTTGTAAGTGGCCGCAGGACTGGTGAGGGACCTTCCAAGGTGAAGCTTCGTCCTGTGGAACTGAAAGGGAAACTTTGTTACCAGGCGTCTGTGACAGAGGGAACGAAGGTTTACCATAAAAATTATTCAAGGGAAGAGATTATCGATTATCTGGAGCAGGCAATGGAAGAATTCCGTCAGCTTCAGGTAATCGGACGCAGCCAGGATGGAAGCATCCTCATAAGCAAAAAAGGCAAGGCAACGATTAAAACAAAAAATCATAAAGCTGTTCAGAATGAAAGTGTAAAAATCGCACCGCATAACCGTGTGAAACAGTATATTCTGAAAGAGGGAACCGCAGCTCCGTTTCTGGTGGATCTGGGAGTTATGACAAAAGATGGAAAGATAGTTGCTTCCCGATATGATAAATTCAGGCAGATCAACCGTTTTCTGGAATTTATTCGGGATATTCTTCCCAAACTTCCGAAAGACCGGGAGATTACAATCCTGGATTTTGGCTGTGGAAAGTCCTATCTTACATTTGCGATGTATTATTATCTCAGAGAGCTTGAGGGTTTTGATGTGAACATCATAGGCCTTGATCTTAAAGAAGATGTGATCCGACACTGCAGCGAGCTTGCCAGATCTTATGGGTATGATAAACTGCATTTCTATCAGGGAGATATTGCCGGCTATGAAGGAGTTTCTTCCGTAGATATGGTGGTGACACTTCATGCCTGTGATACAGCAACAGATTTTGCCCTGGCGAAAGCCGTGGAATGGGGGGCACAGGTGATCCTGTCTGTTCCATGCTGCCAGCATGAACTGAACCGCCAGATCAAAAATGAAATGCTGCAGCCGATCATGCGTTACGGAATTTTGAAAGAACGTATGGCTGCGCTGATCACAGATGGCCTGCGGGCAGAGCTTCTGGAAAGTAAAGGCTATGAGACACAGCTTCTTGAGTTTATTGATATGGAGCATACACCAAAGAATATCCTGATCCGCGCAGTAAAAACCGGAAAGAAAAAGAACAGAGAAAGTTTTGCGGATTCCATGAAGGCGCTTCATGTAAATCCTACACTGGACAGGCTTCTTTATCCGGAAGAGTCGATCTCACAGAAGGGAGAATGACATGAAAAAGATCCTACGTAAAGGAGCTATACTTCTGGTGATCTTCGTAGCAGTAGTGGCCTGTACATCACTTCTGATGAACAGTCAGTCTACGGATAACCGTTCAGATATGAATGACGCCACGCTTCCGGAAGTTATGGTAAAGCTGGGAAGTACACAGGCAAATAAAATGTATGGATACAGGCAGCAGATGCAGACCGATTTCATGCGAGGCAGTATTACACCTCTGGATACGACGAAAAAGCTGACATTTGAGATCAATCCATACACAGATACAGTAACAGGCCTTGCGTATGAGGTGCGTACTTCAGATGGAAGCAAGGTTATGGAGAACCGTAAGATCAAGAATCTTACCAAAGAAGAAAACGGATATTTAAGTACAGAGATCGAAATTGGCAGTGATCTTCGTATGAACCAGGAATATTCTCTTCAGATCACGCTGGATACCAGCGAGGGGGAAGTTTATTACTATACAAGAGTTGTTTCCAGAACGCAGTTAAATACAGAGGCGTATTTGCAGTTTGTAAAAGATTTTTCCTCCAAATGTCTGGATAAAGAGCAGGCAGATACTCTGACGGGATATCTGGAGGCAGAAGATACGACCAGTGGAACCAATTTCAATAATATTACCATCTCTTCAGGCCTTTCCAATATCAGCTGGGGATCACTTTCACCCAAAATGTATATGGAAGGTGTGCCTTTGATCGATGATATCAACGAAACAACCGCAAGTATTACTTTGAATTATCAGGTTTCTGCACAGGATGATGAGGATAAAACAGAAATTTATGATGTTACGGAATTTTATCGTATGCGTTATACGGAGACCAGGATCATGCTGTTGGACTTCAAGCGTTCTGCAACAAAAGTTTTTGATCCTTCTCAGACGGTTGTTTCCGATGCGGGACTTCTTCTGGGAATCCGAAATAAAAATGTCACCTATGCGTCTAACAGTGATGGAAAGATCGTTGTTTTTGAGCAGGATGGTGATCTCTGGTCTTATGCACCGTCCAGCGGTAAGATCACAAGGATCTTCAGTTTCCGTAAAGATGAAAATAATGATTCCAGATATGTGAGAACGGAACATGATATTAAGATCATCCGCGTGTCAGACAGTGGAGATGTGGATTTTGTACTTTATGGTTATATGAACCGTGGTGTTCATGAAGGATACAGCGGAGTCTGTGTTTATCATTACAACAGTGACCGTAATGTAGTGGAAGAAAAGGTTTTCATACCGAGCACAGAATCCTACGAATTCCTGAAGGAAGATCTCGGAACACTTACTTATGTAAACAAAAATAATCAGCTGTTTCTTCTTTTTGCACAGAAGCTGTATCAGGTAGATATTGAAACAGGAACTTCTGAGATCCTGGAAGATGGTATTAAACAGAATTATTTTGTAGTATCTGAGACCAAGGCACATGCGGCATGGCTGATCACTTCCGGAGATGATAAAGGAAAGATCAGAGAAATCGAGTTTGATTCACTGAAAACAAGAGATCTCCTGCCGGAAAGCGGGCAGAAACTGAGAACTCTGGGATTTATGAATGAAGATCTGGTATATGGAATCCTTTCTGATGAGGATATTCTTACAGATGCCAACGGACATGAAACAGAAGGACTCAGTACATTCCGCATTGAGAGCTTTAAGGGTAAAGTAAAGAAAGAATATCATCAGGATGGCCTTTATGTCACAAATGTGACGGTTGGAAGTACCATGATGGAATTTGAGCTTTCCGCAAAATCAGGAAATACTTATACAGTCCAGAAAAAAGATAATATCATGAATAACAAAAAGGCATCCGGAAGTCAGGTAGATGTGGCTCTGATCACTACAAACCGCGCAGGAACACTGATCCGCCTGACCATGACCCAGAAGCCGGAGACGGACAGCCCGCTGCTTGTTTATTCCAAGATCGAGAGTACAGAAGATTCACCGGTGACACTGGATACGACTGTTCCGCAGGGAGAACTTTATTATGTTTATGCATATGGATCTCTTGACCGGATTTATACAGATCCGGCAGCAGCCGTAAAACGTGCGGATAATCAGACCGGAGTTGTCCTGAACCGTGCTCAGCAGTATGTCTGGGAACGTGGAAATAAAAAGACAAAGATCCAGATGGATATAGAAGATGTACCGGATACGATCCTGACAGCTAACTGGAAGAAGAAGGAACTTCAGGATGGACTGGGAGATACAGGAACTGTGATCGATCTGACCGGATGCAGTCTTGATAATGTCCTTTATGAGGTCAGCGCCCAGAGGCCGGTAGTGGCCAAAACCGGAGAGAATTCCAGCGTTGTGATCGTAGGCTATGATGAATATAATACGTATCTTTATGACCCGTCTACAGGACAGACAAGCCCATATGGAATGAATGACAGTACAGCATTATTTGAAAGTGCGGGAAATGTATTCCTGACCTATATAGAAAACGTTACAGAGTGACGCAGATAAATGGCCGGATAAAAGCCGTGGGGTAACAGCAGAGATGACAAATCGGGAAGACCCGTTTGGCATAAATCAGAAAAGGACAGGTGTATTTGTCCTTTTTTGGAAAAAGCGCGACAGGAAAGGGGAAAATGTAATGTTAAGTGAAAGTATCAAAAAACTGGTGCAGTATGGAGTGGAGACAGGAATAACACCAGAATGTGAAAGAATCTATGCGACGAATCTTCTTCTGGATGCCTTTGGGGAAAGTGAATATACAGAACCCGAGACAGAGTATGCTAAAATTGATCTTGAGGCGACTCTCGATGAGCTTCTGGATGAAGCTGTAAAGAGAGGGATTATTGAGGACAGCGTTGTATACAGAGATCTCTTCGATACAAAACTTATGAACTGTCTGATGCCGCGTCCGGCGCAGGTGCAGAAAGAATTCTGGGATGCTTATAAAGAAGATCCGGAGAAAGCAACGGATTATTTTTATAAACTGAGTCAGGACAGCAACTATATCAGACGCTACCGTGTAAAAAAAGATCAGAAGTGGACAGTAGACAGTGAATATGGTAAGATCGATATCACCATCAACCTTTCCAAACCGGAAAAAGATCCGAAAGCCATCGCAGCTGCCAAACTTGTGAAATCCAGTAGTTACCCGAAATGTCTGCTTTGTCCGGAGAATGAAGGTTACGCAGGAAGAGTAAATCATCCGGCAAGAGAAAATCACAGAATTATCCCGATCACGATCAATGACAGTCCGTGGGGCTTTCAGTATTCCCCATATGTTTATTACAATGAACACTGTATTGTATTTAACAGTAAACATACACCTATGAAGATCGAGAGAAACACGTTTATCAAGCTGTTTGATTTTGTAAAACTGTTTCCGCATTATTTTCTTGGCTCCAATGCGGATCTTCCGATCGTTGGTGGTTCTATCCTGAGCCATGATCACTTCCAGGGCGGACATTATACATTTGCCATGGCGAAGGCTGAGATCGAGAAGCATGTGACGATTCCAGGATATGAAGATGTAGAAGCCGGTATCGTGAAATGGCCGCTTTCTGTTTTGCGTATCCGGAGTAAAGATGAGAAGAGACTGATCGATCTGGCGACACATGTGCTGGAAAACTGGAGAGGCTATACAGACGAAGCTGCATTTGTTTTTGCAGAGACAGACGGTGAGCCTCATAATACCATCACGCCGATCGCACGTAAGGTGGGAGATACTTTTGAGCTGGATCTGACACTTCGAAACAATATTACAACAGAAGAGAATCCGCTTGGCGTTTATCATCCACATGCATGTTACCATCACATCAAGAAGGAAAATATTGGTCTCATTGAAGTTATGGGCCTGGCCGTTCTTCCGGCACGTCTGAAAGAAGAACTGGAACTTCTGGAAGAGTATATTTTGAGCGGCAAGGATATCGCTTCTAATGAAAAGATCGAGAAACATGCTGCATGGGTTGCAGAATTTCTGCCGAAATACGAGAAACTTGACAAAGATAATATTCAGGATGTTCTCCGCAAAGAGGTGGGCAATGTATTTGTTCATGTTCTGGAGGATGCCGGTGTTTATAAATGCACACCAGAGGGCAGGGATGCATTTATGAGATTTATCAGCACTCTGTAAAAAAGGAGGCACACCGGGACTGGATATGGATTTCAGAAGGAGTTTGTTTAAATGAAAAAAACAGAAAGAACCGGAAAAGCCTTTTACATGAAGTGGCTTTTGCTGGCACTTTTCGCAGCAGCACTGATCATAATGCCGGCAGCTTCCCAGAAAGTATCGGCAGCCAAAATGGTCTATACTGTGAAGTTTAATAATAATTCAGGTACCAGCAAAAGCAAAACATATACAGCGTTGACAAGAAACGTAACATTAAATACCACGATTAAGCTTCCAAGTGTTCCGAAGGCAGTCGGATATCAGAATCTTGGGTGGACGACACAGAAAGGCAGTACCAAAGTGGTATATAAAGCCGGAGCAAGTGTAAAAGTCACCAGGGATATGAATCTGTACGCAGTCCGCAGAAAAAGCAGGTATTATACAGTAAGCTTTTATCTGGGAAATGGAAGCAGTAATTCCACATATCGGAAACTTCAGAAAAAAGTAGAAGAGGGCACTTATTATACTCTCCCGACAGTGCCATCCAGATCGGGCTATGTGAACCTTGGATGGTCTACGACAGTAAATGGAAAGACATCCACTGCAAAGAAGGCTGGAACAAAGATTAAGATCAGTAGAAATATCAAGTACTATGCAGTACAGATGCAGTCTGTAAGTGTGAATCTCTGTAAAGCAAATGGAAGCGTATGGAAAACAGTAACACTTGGTAAAGACGGATACCTGAAGCTTCCGTCAGCTTCCAATGCAACGGGTTATACATTCATGGGATGGTCAAAAACCAGACGTACAGGATCTGCAACATCGCCGGATTATGAAGCCGGAGAGCTGGTTAAAATAAGCAAGACTACGACCCTTTATGCAACGGTGTTCAACCGTACAATGGAAAAAGATATCAGTTCTGCAAATATGTCAAAACCTGCCATTGGAATGAAGTACAGTAAGGTGATCTTCGTAGGAGATTCCCGTACTGCAGGAATGAAGGCAACTCTGAATAAACAGGTAAGCAGTTCCGTGACCAGCGATGTTTCTTTTATTGCAAAAGCCGGACAGGGACTTAGCTGGTTTCAGAGCACAGGATATACTCAGCTTATAAACGAAATCAACAAAACCAAAGGAAGCAAACCGATTGCGGTTGTTTTCAATCTGGGCATCAACGACATGGCAAACATCAGCAATTACATCAGTTATATGTCCGACATTGCTTCTACACTGAAGAGCAAAAACTGTAAACTGTTTTACATGTCTGTCAATCCGATCAACAGTGTTATGATCACGAAAGCAGGAAAAGGTGCACGTACAGAAGCGCAGGTAAGAGAGTTTAACAGTAAGATCCACTCCGGACTTTCACTGAATTATAAGTATATTGATACTTACAGTGTACTGATGAAGAAGGGCTACGGAACGAATTCCTCTTATTCCGGAACGGATGCTGCTTCTGATGACGGACTGCATTACACGACCAAAACATTTAAGAGAATTTATTATTACTGTATCACATATCTGAACACAGGAAGCATTGATGCATCAATCTACTGATCAGGCATATGATCCCGTGTACCGGACTGCTTCCGGTATGCGGGATTTTTCTGTGTATTAGGGCAATTACTCCTTGCACGAACCATAAGAATAGTCTATACTTAATTCGATACGGACATTTGGAGGTCCGCAGGGACGTGTAATCCTGAATATGAGGAATGAGGTATAGATTATGGAACTGACAACAGTGAAAGAAATTTACAGAAACCGTGAGCAGTATCTTGATAAAGAGATCACGGTAGGCGGATGGGTACGAAGCGTTCGTGATTCCAAGGCTTTTGGATTCATCGTACTCCATGATGGAAGCTTTTTTGAAACTCTTCAGATCGTATATCATGATAACATGGAGAATTTCGCAGAGGTTTCCAAGCTGAACGTTGGAGCAGCCATCATTGTAAAAGGTACACTGGTAGCTACCCCACAGGCAAAGCAGCCATTTGAAATCCAGGCGACAGAGGTATTTGTAGAGGGTAGCTCCGCACCGGATTATCCGCTGCAGAAGAAACGTCACAGCCTTGAGTATTTAAGAACCATGACACATTTAAGACCGAGAACAAACACCTTCCAGGCTGTATTCCGTGTGCGTTCTCTCTGTGCATATGCAATCCATAAATTCTTCCAGGAAAGAGGATTTGTTTATGTGCATACACCACTGATCACAGGAAGTGACTGTGAGGGTGCTGGAGAGATGTTCCAGGTAACGACACTGGATCCTGCGAATATGCCGATGACAGAAGACGGAAAGGTTGATTATTCACAGGATTTCTTTGGAAAGGAGACCAATCTTACCGTAAGTGGACAGCTGAATGGTGAGACTTTTGCACAGGCATTTCGTAATATTTATACATTCGGACCGACTTTCCGTGCAGAGAACTCCAATACAACCCGTCATGCTGCTGAGTTCTGGATGATCGAGCCGGAGTGTGCGTTTGCGGATCTTCAGGATGACATGGAACTTGCGGAGGCTATGCTGAAATATGTGATCCGTTACGTTCTTGAGAATGCACCGGAGGAAATGAACTTCTTCAATTCCTTCGTGGACAAGGGGCTTCTTGACAGACTGAACCATGTGCTTAATTCTGAATTCGCACATGTAACTTATACAGAAGCTGTTGAGATCCTTGAGAAGAACAACGACAAATTTGATTACAAGGTATTCTGGGGATGCGATCTTCAGACAGAGCATGAGCGCTATCTGACAGAGCAGATTTATAAGAGACCGGTATTTGTTACCGATTATCCGAAGGAAATCAAAGCCTTCTATATGAAACTCAATGAGGATGGAAAGACTGTTGCTGCTATGGATTGCCTGGTACCGGGAATCGGAGAGATTATCGGAGGAAGCCAGAGAGAGGATGACTATGGTAAGCTGAAAGCACGTATGGACGAGCTTGGCCTGAAACCGGAGGATTATGATTTCTATCTGGATCTCCGTAAATATGGTTCTACACGTCATTCCGGATTTGGTCTTGGTTTTGAGAGATGTGTAATGTACCTTACAGGTATGGGTAACATCCGCGACGTAATTCCATTCCCGAGAACTGTAAAGAACTGCGATCTTTGATCACAGACCTCAGAGAGGAACTGACAATAAGTATTGACTATGTGTAACTGATACACAGGGGAGAACATCATGAGATTTATTCATCTTGCAGACTTGCATCTGGGAGCTGTTCCTGACAGGGGATGCCCATGGAGCAAAGAGCGGGAGGAAGAGATCTGGAGCACTTTCCGCCGGGTTATTGCGGGTATCCGCGAAGACCCGGTGGATTTGTTATTTATATCCGGAGATCTGTTCCACCGTCAGCCGCTTATGAGAGAACTTAAGGAAGTGAATTATCTGTTTTCTACTATTCCGGATACCAGAGTGTATCTTATGGCAGGAAACCATGATTTTATCAGCCGTGATTCTTTTTATCGTACTTTTGAGTGGAATTCCAATGTGACTTTTTTCAAAAACAGAGAACTGACCTGTGTCAAGGACCCGGAGCTGGATGTCTATGTGTATGGACTCAGCTATTACGACCGTGAGATCAGAGAAGGCCTGTATGACAAGGCGGTACCGGTGCAGGAGGAGGGAATCCATATTCTTCTTGCACATGGCGGAGATGAGAAACACATTCCGCTTAGTGCAGCTTCCCTGGCAGCAGCAGGCTTTGATTATGTGGCACTGGGACACATTCACAAGCCACAGATCCTGATCCGCGATCAGGCTGCTTTTTCCGGAGCTCTGGAACCGATAGACAGAAATGATACCGGAGAACATGGATATATGGAGGGACGGGTAGTAAACGGTCGTATCCGCACAGAATTTGTACCTTTTGCCTGCCGGTCTTATCAGCAGCTTGTGATGCCGCTTCATGAAGAGACGACACAGATATCGCTGGAAGAGGCTGTGAAATCTCAGATATTCCGCCGGGGAGGGCGTAATATTTACCGCATTATTCTGCAGGGAATACGTTCGCCGGATCTTCTGCTGATTCCGGAGAAATTAAAGAGTCTGGGTAATATTACCGATGTTGTGGATGAGTCCTGGCCTGCATATGATCTGGAAGAGCTTTATAAACGCTACAGTGGTACGCTGATCGGTGATTATATCGGCTATTTTCTCGCAAAGGGCAGAATGGATACGGTAGAAAAAAAGGCACTGTATTATGGTCTTCAGGCATTGCTTGAAACCGGAAGCAGGCGGTAAAAGGGACAGCACGGGAGGATAGCGCAAGATGGTTATCAGACGTTTGAAAATAAAAAATTTCGGGAAGATCCGGAACAGGGATATGGAGCTTATTCCCGGGATCAATGTGCTTTACGGAGAAAACGAGAGCGGTAAGACAACGACGCATACATTTATACGATCCATGTTTTACGGTGTCCGCAGACTCCGTGGCAAAGCTGCACAGAATGATACTTATACGAAATATGAACCCTGGGAAAATCCTGCCGAATATGGTGGGATCATGTGGTTTACAAGTAAAGGAAAGAATTATCGCCTTACAAGAAATTTTTATAAAGAAAAGAAAATGGGAGAACTTCTCTGTGAAGATGACGGAAGCCTTGTGGATGCGGAACAGGGAGCTCTTGAGTCTGTTCTCGGAAATGTAAGTGAGGCGGTCTATGATAATACCGTATCCGTGGCACAGCTGAAAAGTGTTACCGGAAAGGATCTTGTCCGTGAATTGCAGAATTATATGGCCAGCTATCAGGGAACCGGCGACAGCTCTGTTGATATGGGACGTGCCATGCAGATGTTGAAAATGTCCAGAAAAGGATATCTGACAGAGGCGGCCCGCCGTAAAAAAGACCTCGAAAAAGAAAAAGAAAAAATTTCTGCAAATATAGAGTATATCCGTAAAGAAATCAGGGAGCTGGATGAAAAAAGAGACAGGATCACGCAGCAGCAGGATGGAATGAATATGGGAACCAGAGATAAGAGTACCGAAGATCTTCTGGAACTCCGGATCGATCGGGTAAAAAGACGACGGGAGCTTAACGGGGCGGTTCTGGCAGTTGTATTGCTGGCAGGTATTGCCGGAACCGGATGTCTGGCCGCTTTTTCCAGCCAGCTGATCCTGAGTATCCTTACCGGTGTGCTGACAGCGGGGATAACGGTAGCTGCTCTGTTCTTCCGTGTTCGTCTGAGCAGGGAGCTGAACAGGAGGGAACGCCAGAGAGAACGATGGCTTTCCAGACACGATGAGCTGACCTGGAACCGGAACAGTCTGGACAGTGATCACGAAGAAAAACATACTGCACTTTCCAATCTTCAGGCAGAACTTCAGGAGTGTGAAGAGAATACAGAGGTACTTACTCCGGAAGAAACAGAGATTCAGGCTTTAAATATGGCTATGGAAACGATAGAGGCACTTTCCGGGAATATTACAGATCAGGTGGGAGTTCGCCTGAAACAGCGCACTTCACAGATCTTAAGTGAGATTACGGGAGGAAAGTACCGGGAAGTTCTGATGGATGAGGAATTACATATGTCTGTGAATACCGGAGAGAGGACGGTTTCCATTGAACGTCTGAGCAGAGGTACTCTTGAACAGATCTATTTTGCCCTTCGTATGGCGGCAGGTGAACTTTTCTGCAAAGAAGAACCGTTTCCGGTGATCCTGGATGATGTGTTTGGGATGTATGATGAAGAACGTCTTGCAGCAGCTCTTCGCTGGCTTCACAAAGAAGAACGACAGGTGATCATAAGTACCTGCCACAAGAGAGAAATGGAGATCCTGGATAAGGAAGGAATTCCATATCAGAAACTTCCCATGTAGATTTTTATGAAATTTTATGGAATATATGGCAAAGCGGGGAATAAATATCCGCTTTGCTTTTTTTATGTAGAAGTCAGGTGGATATTCGTAAAAGCCACAGGGGACTTACTTGATTTGGTTAAAAAGCGGCTGCGTTTCCAGCGGATCAGTCTGTGATCCTGAAAATGCAGCCGCCTGTAAATTATTATTTATTTCTCATACTGGCTCATGTAGTTTGCTACACAGCGTTTAATTCTGTCTACCGGATTCAGGAGGTGGCTGACAGAAGTATCATGATTCAGGGTATCAATGATCAGTGCGATGTATTTGCTCATATCACAGCTGATGTAGTATGGCTTCTCAAGAAGCTCCGGTGCCTGGTAAACCAGGTTGGTAGTGAGGAGTTTGTCGAAGTAGCCTTTTTTGTAAGCATCATCGAATTTATCAAGACCGTCTGTGAAGAATCCGAATGTAGAGCAGATGTAAACCTTACCTGCACCTTTCTCTTTCAGGAGAGAAGCGATTTTCAGGATTGTATCACCGGAAGAGATCATATCATCGATGAGGATCATATCCTTGCCTTCGATCTTCGGTCCGAGGAATTCATATGCAGCGATCGGATGACGGCCGTTTACATATTTTGAGTAATCCAGACGTTTGTAGTACATACCCATATCAACACCCAGAACGTTGGCAAGATAGATTGCACGGCTCATGCTTCCCTCGTCCGGGCTGATCGTCATGAAATGATCCTTGTCGATGTGGAGACCCTTTTCATTTTTAAGAAGAGCCTTGATGAACTGGTAGGATGGCTGTACAGTCTCAAATCCGTGAAGAGGAGTTGCGTTCTGTACACGGGAATCATGTGCATCAAAGGTAATGATATTCTCAACACCCATATCGATCAGCTCATGAAGTGCATTGGCACAGTCAAGAGACTCTCTTCCGACACGTTTGTCCTGGCGGCTCTCATAGAGATATGGCATGATCACATTGACTCTGCGGGCTTTTCCGCCGACAGCGGCGATAACACGCTTCATATCCTGGAAATGATCATCCGGGGACATAAGATTCGTGTAAGGTCCGATCGGATAGGACAAGCTATAGTTAGTTACATCTACCATAACGTAGATGTCATCACCGCGGACAGACTCATTGATGGTACATTTACCTTCGCCGGAGCCGAAACGTGGAGTCTTGGCATCGATGATGTAAGAATCACGTTTGTATCCCTCGAATGCGAAGGAATCCATTCCAGGATACTGTCTTTCGGCACGCCATTTAACCAGCCAATCGTTCACCTTCGCACCTAATGAGCTGCAGCTCTGAAGGGGAATCAGTCCAAGTCTTCCTACCGGGAGTGTGGAAAAATCTTTTGTAGTTACCTGTGCCATTTTAATTTCCTCCTAAAAATATTTTCTGTATACGGATGTCTTTCCCGATCAGCGATATCATCTGATAGTTGCTGGCAATTCGGGAAAATGTTCTCTCGGAATAGGTATCCGAGAAATTTTTGAGCGTCAGATTCGTGGAAATGATCGTGGATTTCCTGCGCATGATCCGTTCATTGAGACAGAGAAAAAGCTGCGAGGATACGAAACTGTTGGTAAGTTCCGTTCCCAGGTCATCAATGATCAGAAGATCACAGTCATAGATCAGTTCCTCATCCGTGCCGGTATCTTTTCTGGAAAAAGAATTTGCAGCCATCATATCAAAAAGATCATAGGCTGAAAAGTACAGGACGCAGTGTGTGGATCTGAGAAGCTCCCGTGCGATGCAGTGTGAAAGAAAAGTTTTTCCAACACCGGTATCGCCATACAAAAACAGGTTTTCAAATTTATGGTCGAAGTTCTGCACAAAACGCTGTGCAGTATCATAGGCCCGTCTGGCTGTTTCCAGGGCAGACAGTCCTGTGGCTTCGTTTTTTATTGTAGCAGAATAATAGTCAAATGAAAAGCTGTCAAAATTTTCTTTTTCGAGAATTTCGTTCAGATTGGACTGTGCATAGAGCAGTTCGATCTCGGCTTTCTTGAAACAGGTGCATTTTTTGCTGCCAATATAGCCGGTGTCCTGGCAGGCAGGACAGGTATAAGGCATCTCCAGATAATCTCCGGGGAAGCCGTTGGCAACAAGAAGGGTGATGCGCTCATCGGAAAGTTCCTGAATGGCGGCTTTCAGATCTGCGGTACCCTTTTCTTCTCTGTTCAGGAGACGCCGTACTTTATCAGCACTTAATGTAGCCACCTCGTCATCAATTTCCTTCAGGCGGGGGATCTTTCCGTAGGCCTCGGCAGTGCGTTTCTCCAGAATCCGGTGATTCTGTGCCTGCCTGCGGCTGTATTCTCTCATTATAGTATCATACTGAAAATTCTGTAAAGGCATAAAAAGCTCCTTCCAGTTTCTGTTACTGGTTATTTAAAAGACGTTTCTCATATTCTGTAAAATCATAATCACGCTGGTGAAAGTTATTGAAGCGGTTATTGCTCTGGGACTGAGCCGCAGGCTGCTTCTTACGGGAAACTGCTTTCTCAAGCTGACGTTTCTTGTGTTCGGCATCCAGAAGCCGGACATCTTCCAGCGTATGTACGTTTTTCTTTTTCCAACCGGAAAGTATTTTGTCTGCATACTGGAAACTTGGCTGGCCGGTGGAGAGAACAGTACGGCTGCAGGCTTCCTGGATCAGTTCCAGATCAAAGCCGTAGGTCTTACGCCAGGTATCGATGTAACTGATCTCATTTTCTACAGGATTACGTCCACTGATTCCCATTGCTTTCAGGATCGTGTAATAATCTTTGGAAAAACGGGAGCTGGCATCACGGGCCATTTCAACTGTAGTGACACCGTCCCTGGTCCAGGCAAGGGCAACAGTTTCGATATAACGCATGCTCTTGCGGCCCCTGGAAACACAGTATTCCACCAGATATTCAATAAGGTCTGCGGACATATGGAGCTCATCGTAGAAGAAAAAAATCTTCTGCATTTCTGTAGGAGTCAGCGTCTTGGCCAGATATTGTTCGGCAATATAAAGCAGCTGACTGACCTCTTCATTCTGTTTCAGTTCGCTGATGTGGTCAGGTGTAAGGCTGCGGATGTAGTCCGCAGAGGTTGAAAGTTCTGAAGAAGTACCGCCGGAAACAGCAGAATTACTGGAACTGAGGGAGACATTTTTTGGGGCTGAACCGGTAAGAGCCACAGGCTGTGAAATACCGGCTGCCATCTGGGCGGAAACTGGCGATGAGGAAGTTCCGGCGGTGGAAAAAATGTTCTCACTGGAAGCACTGCTTTCCATATGACCGGCATCCGCAAAAGGTTCCAGTAAAGTGATTCCGGAAAGCTGTCGGTCTGTGGTATAAGTTAATGAGAGTATTTTCTCACCTTCCCAGTATTTCAGTGCACGGAAAATATCCCTTTCTGTGCAGAAAAGGCGATCCGCCATATGCTCCAGACTGAAAGAAGAAGGAGAAGAAGATACTGCCCGGAGAAGATAGATATATACTTTCACGAATTCTCCATTGGCGCGAGGCATGAAATTGTCAATAAAACGATTGGAAAGAATCGTTACCTCCAGTTCAGAGGAATTCTGAAGTGAAATCAGGCTCATGATCAGCAGCTCCCTTTCTTTGTTTTCTTCAATGGTCATGTGGTATTTAAAAGTCCGCGTTTGCTAAAAAGGATTATAGCACAACCACTTTTACTTGAGAATAGTTTATTTTCACAGAGGTTGTGCACCAATTAGCATGTGGAAAATGTGGAAAATGTGGATAACCTTGAGGATAAAATTATCAGCAACTAATAAAAACCTCGATTTTACAGGGAAAATGCGGTATTTGTGGAATTTGGCCGTTGAATTATGTCAAGTGGGTTATGCACAAAAAAATCCACATGCCAGGCACGTCTGGAATGTGCATAAGCATGTGGATAATGTGGATAACTATTTTCCGAGGAGGTGTTCTCCAATGTTTACAACGTCTCCGGCGCCCATAGTTATCAACAGATCACCATGTGCACAACTTTTTAAGAGGAAGCTCTCGATTTCATCAAAAGTCGGAAAATATTCGCAGGGGGTTCCAAGTTCCTGGATTTGTTTCTGGAGATCCTGGGAAGAAATACCAAGATCGTCTGTTTCACGTGCGGCATAAATATCAGCCAGTACAACGTGGTCAGCCAGAGTCAGGGCTTTTGCAAATTCAGGAAGAAGAGCCTTGGTACGTGTGTAGGTATGAGGCTGGAATACACACCATACTTTCTGATGCGGATAATTCTTCGCTGCGTGAAGGGTAGCTTCGATTTCTGTTGGATGATGTGCGTAGTCATCAATGATGGTAACGCCGCCGATTTCTCCCTTGTACTGGAAACGACGGTCTGTGCCTGTAAAGCTTCCGAGGCCTTTGACAATTACCTCATCCGGAAGTTCCAGAAGGCGTCCTACGGCAATGGCAGCCAATGCGTTGGAAACATTGTGGATGCCCGGTACACGAAGGTAATAGCTGCCGATTTTTTTGCCCTGGAAGAGAACGGAGAAGGAAGGATGTCCGTATTTATCCCAGGTGATATCTGCGGCTGTATAATCTGCCTCATGCTCCAGACCATAGGTGAGAACATGACATGGAAGGCCACGGGTAATAGTCTCGTATTCCGGTGTATCAGCATTGATGATCAGAGTTCCGTCAGACGGAAGAAGCTCAGCAAATTTCCGGAAGGAATGACGGATATCGTCAATATCCTTGAAGAAGTCCAGATGGTCGGCATCCATGTTCAGGATCACGCTGATCTTAGGGAAGAAGCTCAGGAAGCTGTTGGTATATTCACATGCTTCTGTGACGAAAGTTTCAGAGTTGCCGACACGGATATTCCCGTGGATGGCAGGAAGGATTCCGCCTACACTGATAGTGGGGTCACAGTCGCCCTCAAGAAGGATGTGGGAAACCATGGAAGTTGTGGTGGTTTTTCCGTGGGTACCGGAAATGGCGATCGGTGTATCGTAGTTACGCATGATCTGGCCGAGAAGTTCCGCACGTGTGAGCATTGGGAGCCCTTTTTCTTTTGCACAGGCAAATTCCGGGTTGTCCGGATGGATCGCTGCTGTGTAGACAACCACATCGACATCATCTTTGATATTGGCTGCACGCTGTCCGTAGTAGATGACGGCACCACGTTCCTCGAGTGTACGTGTAAGAGGACTGGCTTTGGCATCGGAACCGGAGATACGGAAGTTTTCCTCAAGAAGGATCTCGGCAAGGCCGCTCATGCTGATGCCGCCGATACCGATAAAATGAATATGAAGCGGTTTATGAAAGTCTATCTGATACATAATAATCTCCTTATATATATGTTATTTTCGGGGTTCTTTTGTCTGCTTTATTATAACGCCAACAGAAACAATTGAAAAGTGGTACTTTTGGCTAAAAAAATGCTTCTCTGTGGAATATAAAAGTAACCAGAAAATAATATCAAAAAATGTTGAAAATTACCAGAAGAACGAAAAAAACGACAAGTCTTACCAATTCGTGGTATACAATAGCGATAAAAAAAGTAAAACACAATCAAAATAATTGTAAAAAATGTTCACTAATACGGTAAAGTATGCTATAATTAAATAATCATAACATACAAGAGGTGATCGCATGATTAAGAAAGAGATGATTGCCATGCTCTTGGCCGGTGGGCAAGGCAGCAGGTTAGGAGTTTTGACAGAAAAGGTTGCAAAGCCGGCAGTCGCTTTTGGTGGTAAATATCGTATCATCGATTTTCCACTGAGCAATTGTATTAACTCGGGAATTGATACGGTGGGTGTGCTGACACAGTACCAGCCGCTCCGCCTGAATACACATATTGGGATTGGTATTCCGTGGGATCTGGACCGCAATGAAGGTGGTGTTACAGTCCTTCCTCCATATGAGAAGAGTACAAGCAGTGAATGGTATACAGGAACTGCCAATGCGATTTATCAGAATCTGGCTTATATGGAGCAGTATAATCCAGACTACGTACTGATCCTTTCCGGTGACCATATTTATAAGATGGATTACGAAGTGATGCTGGATTTCCACAAGGCGAACAAGGCAGATATTACCATTGCATGTATGCCTGTTCCGATCGAGGAAGCCAGCCGTTTTGGTATTATGGTCACTGATGAGAGTAACCGTATTACTGAGTTTGAGGAGAAACCGGAGCATCCAAGCAGTAATCTTGCGTCTATGGGTATTTATATTTTCTCATGGCCGGTTCTTAAGGATGCGCTGATCGCATTGAAAGATCAGAACGGATGTGATTTTGGTAAACATATTCTTCCGTATTGTAAGGAAAAAGGCCAGCGTCTTTTTGCCTATGAGTACAATGGCTACTGGAAAGATGTTGGAACACTTGGTTCTTACTGGGAAGCAAATATGGAGCTGATCGACATCATTCCGGAGTTTAATCTTTATGAAGAATTCTGGAGGATTTACACCAAGGGGGATGTGATTCCGCCGCAGTACATTTCCGAAGATGCAGTTGTGGATAAGTGCATCATTGGTGAGGGGACGGAAGTCTATGGTGAAGTACATAATTCGGTGATCGGTCCGAATGTTGTTATCGGCAGGGGAAGTGTGATCCGTGATTCCATTATCATGAAGAACACATCTGTTGGTGAGAATGTTGTTATGGATAAAGCCATTGTGGCAGAGGACGTTGTTGTAGGAAACAATGTTGTGATCGGTTGTGGTGAGGAAGCACCGAATGTTCTGAAACCTGCCGTATATTCCTTCGGCCTTGCGGCAATCGGAGAAAACAGCGTGATTCCGGACAATGTTAAGATCGGTAAGAATACCGCCATCTCAGGCGTTACAACGAAGGAAGACTACCCTGACGGAGAGCTGGCAGCTGGCCAGGTAATTGCAGCAAAGGACGGTGGGAAAGAATGAGAGCGATAGGTATTATTTTGGCAGGCGGTAACAATAACCGTATGAGAGAATTATCAAACAAAAGAGCGATTGCGGCGATGCCTATTGCAGGAAGCTACCGCGCGATCGATTTTGCCCTCAGTAACATGGCGAATTCACATATCCAGAAGGTTGCTGTGCTGACACAGTATAATGCCCGTTCCCTCAATGAGCATTTAAGCTCATCCAAATGGTGGGATTTCGGAAGAAAGCAGGGAGGGCTTTATGTTTTTACGCCAACCATTACCAGAGACAACAGTTTATGGTATCAGGGAACTGCTGATGCGATTTATCAGAATCTGACTTTCCTTAAGAACAGCCATGAACCGTATGTTGTAATTGCTTCCGGCGATGGAATCTACAAGCTGGATTACAATAAAGTTCTGGAGTATCATATTGCAAAACGTGCAGACGTTACCGTTGTATGTACCACATGCCAGGATCAGAGTCAGGTTGAGAGATTTGGTGTCCTCCGCATGAATGAGGACTGCCGGATCGAGGAATTTGAGGAGAAACCGATTGTTTCTTCTTATAATACAGTGTCTACAGGTATCTATGTCATCCGCAGGAGACAGCTGATCGAGCTGATCGAACGTGCCGCCCAGGAGGGAAGACATGATTTTGTAAATGATATTCTCATCCGATATAAGAATCTGAAGAGAATTTATGGATATAAGATCGATACCTACTGGAATAACATCTCTACTGCAGAGGCTTATTACCAGACAAACATGGATTTTCTGAAACCGGAGATCCGCAATTATTTCTTCAAGCAGGAGCCTGCGATCAAAACCAAAATTGCAGACGTGCCACCGGCAAAATATAATCCGGGAGCAACTGTGAAGAACAGTCTGATATCCAGCGGATGTATTATCAATGGAACCGTGGAGAATTCTGTTCTGTTCAGAGATGTATTTGTAGGCAATAACTGTGTGATCAAAAACTCTGTGATCCTTAATGACGTATACCTTGGAGATAATACGCACATTGAGAATTGCATTGTTGAGAGCCGGGATACTATCCGGGCGAATTCATATTACTGCGGCGAAGAAGGAGAAGTAAAGATCGTCGTGGAGAAAAACGAGCGCTACGTATTGTAAATGCAGAAATTCCCGCAGATATGTTTAGCGAAATGAAAGGGGCAAGTAACAATGAATATTACAGATGTACGTGTGAGAAAGGTAGCAAAAGAAGGGAAAATGAAGGCCGTTGTGTCGGTTACTATAGATGATGAGTTTGTGGTACATGACATTAAGGTGATCGAAGGAGAGAAAGGTCTGTTTATCGCAATGCCAAGCCGTAAGGCAAGTGACGGAGAGTACCGCGATATCGCGCATCCGATTAACTCTGCAACAAGAGAGCGGATCCAGAAGCTCATCCTGGACAAGTATCAGGAAGTAATGGCTGAAGAAGCTGAGAATGAAGTTCTTATGGAGGCTGCAGAGTAGACACAGCCTTAGGGTGTATGGCAATGACAGCGGAGAAAGATCCGCATAGCTGACAACTTGGGAATTGAGACTGCATAGGATAAGATAAATAAAAGCTGCTGTTTTGCGTGGAAAATCTGCAAAACAGCAGCTTTTTTGGTGTGCTTTTGTTGCATAGAAATTTCAATTATTACGTATTTGTTACAGAAATAAAATAAAAGTATTGCTTTCTGTGAAAAATGTGTTATACTATAACCCATGAAAGGACGAAAGGTGTTTATATGAAGAATAGAAAAGTTTTCACATTACTGCTGACAGGTATGCTCACCCTTTCCATGGGAAGCACTGTATATGCATCAGGTACAGACGCTGCGATCGCAGAAGCTCAGGCGGAGAAACAGGCCGCACAGGAGGGACTTGCACAGGTACAGAACAGCATCGGAAGCCTTGAGAGCAAGAAGCAGGAGCTGGAGAGCTATCTGGCCGATTTAAACGCACAGTATGAAGATCTTACCAACAGCATTTCTGAACTGAGTATCCAGGCTGCTGAGAAGGAAGACGAATTAAATAAAGTAAAAACAGAACTTGAGAAGGCGAAGAAGGCTTCAGCGGATCAGTATGAATCCATGAAACTCCGAATCGCATATATGTATGAGAATGCAGGTACTTCTGCATTGGAGACACTGCTCTCATCCGAGAGCCTTGCAGAATTTCTGAACCGCGCGGAGAATGCGATCCAGATTTCTACATATGACAGAAATATGCTGGATAAATATGTCAGCCTCCAGAAGAATATCCAGGAGAATGAGAAGAAGGTAGAGACAGAATCAGCAGAGATTGATAATCTGATGACTGAGCGTGCATCCAAGCAGCAGGAAGTACAGTCCATGGCGGCAAGTACAAGTGATGATATCAATTCTTATGTAGATCAGATCAGCGCCAGCCAGGAAGAGGCACAGCAGCTGATGGCAGATATCAGTAATGCGGACAGTAATATTACTGCACTGGTGCAGCAGGCAGAAGCTGAGAAAGCTGCAGAAGAGAAAGCCAGGGCCGAAGCGGCAGCGGAAGCTGAACGACAGGCTGCAGCGAAAGCGGCAGAAGAGGAAAAAGCGCAGAATACAGAAGATGCTTCTTCTGACAGCAGTTACGAAGATACAGACAATTCTTCTTCTGACAGCAGTTCTGAAGATGCAGGAGATAATTATGATGATTATGGATATGATCCGGATGAGGATACTACAGAATCTTCCAGCAGTTCTACAAGTTCCGATGTGGTTGTAGAGGAAGAGGATGCGGAGGAAGACGAGGCACAGGCTGGTGGCGCATCAGAAGATACAGATGAGAGTTATGAGGATACTTCTGATGCATCTGCAGATACTTCAGATACAGCGGCAGATACTTCAGATTCCGGTTCTTCCAGCCAGGGGACCTACCTTGGAAACTTTACACTGACAGCATACTGTAACTGTGCACAGTGCTGTGGTACAGCAGGCAATCTTACAGCCAGTGGTACAGTTCCGACAGCAGGACGTACAGTTGCAATGGCAGGAGTACCTTTTGGAACCAAGCTTCTGATCAATGGTAATGTGTATACGGTAGAGGATCTTGGAACTCCTTATGGACATGTGGATATCTACTGCGGAAGCCATGAGGAGGCATTAAGCTTCGGACTTCAGTCTGCAGATGTATATCAGGTTGGCTGATTCTGACAGAGGAGAAAATATATAAAACGAAAGCAGCGCCACAGGATCGTGTTACGATCTTCTGTGGCGCTTTTTGCAGTAATAAGGGTCAAGCGGATATTCGCAATCCGCTTCGCTACTTGCTTGATTTGGTTAAAAAATAAGAGGCCCTGTCTTGTTATCCGGGTGTTGAAAAAAGAATGCAGGAAATTTTTACAGGTATGGGATACCTGGAATCTCCGGATAGGTTCCCATGCCGATGAGGAGTTCAAGCCCTGTCTGACGGCCCTCCAGTACAGCTGCTTTTACAGCACTGGCGTCACCGGAGATGGCGATGATCACTTCGTTGGAATGGCTGGTACCGATATCTGGTGTCATGTATTTTGTGATGGATACAGCTGCAGATTTTACGGCATTGTCAGCCATAACAAGTCCGATCGCGGCGGGAGAGCCTGCCATAAATCCGAATGCTTCCCCAAGTGGTGTACCAAAGGCTTTATGAATCGCAGGGCCTGCGCTGGCAGAAAAAGCAAATTCCAGATGTCCGGATTCGCTGATGTAAACTTCGCCGGCATTTTTGTTGGTCAGTTCCAGGGCCATTGAAATGGCGTGGCGTACATCGGATACGTCATTTCCGCCAAGTACAATGTAGTTTCCGTGTCCGCCCCAGCCTTTCGTATCTCTTGGAAGTTCAATGGAAAGCACTTCTGTGTTGGTTGCTTTTACTGCATCGTCAATGGCGGTGATCTGGCCTGCAGCACCTGTACGGGAACTGAAAAGCCCGAGACAGTGGTATTTGGTGCCCACATTCATCTGCTGAAGAAGGGAATCGTCAATTCCGGAAATCACAAGTCCGATGGTGTCAAGGACTGCAGTTCCCACGAATTCTGTCCGGGTGCAGGTGGTGCTGATGTTGTGTATATCGTGTATATCCATGTGGAAAAATCCCCCTTTTTAGGCTGAAAAATCATTACTTTCAGTATAACATCGGAGAAGAAATTTTGAAAGCAGAAAAAACGTAAACTGTAAGAGAGAAAATTGGTTGACAATCTAAACACGCTGTGTTAAATTATTAACAGCAAAAGACGGAAATCATTAGGAAAAGATGTAAGACGTTTTTCCGTCAGGGAAAGCAGAAAAAGAAAGAGAGGACTTAGGTTATTATGACAACAGTGGCAGCAACCAGAAGCAAGACGTATGATCTTGTTTATATCGCGGTTTTTGCAGTAGTGATGGCAGTTTGCTCATGGATCTCCATTCCGGCACAGGTACCGTTTACTCTGCAGACATTCGGAGTATTTATGGCAGTTGGCGTACTTGGAGGAAAAAGAGGAACTCTGGCAGTCCTGGTTTACGTTCTCCTTGGAGCCGTAGGCGTTCCGGTATTTGCGGGATTTTCCGGAGGAATCGGATCTCTTCTTGGAAATGCAGGTGGATATATTATCGGATTTATCTTTTCCGCACTTGTTATGTGGGCCATTGAAAGTGTTTTTGGCAGAAAGCCGGTTGTTCAGATCATTTCCATGATCATTGGACTGATCGTATGCTATGCATTTGGAACCGCATGGTTTATGTTTGCTTACACAAGAAGCACAGGTCCGGTAGGTCTGATGGCAGTTCTTGGCTGGTGCGTATTCCCGTTTATCATTCCGGATCTTATCAAGATCGCACTGGCTTATGTTTTATCAGGAAAGGTACGTAAATATGCAAGATAAAAGCATTGCCACGGCATATGCTTCCGATGAGGGCACAGAGGGAAAGATTATTCCGCTGCGCCCTCATCATGGTATGTGCCTGGCGTATTTTAAGGGAGAGGGATACAGTGGCGGATTTACGGCGCATATGGCAGAGATGTTAAAGCTTTTTCTTTCAGGAAAGAGAATAAGGCTTCATGTGGATACTGATGAAATCTGTTCTGCCTGTCCCAATAATCAGGATGGGATTTGCGAAGCCAGGGACAAAGTTGCGGAGTACGACAGTGCCGTTCTGGAAAGATGTGGATTGAAAGCAGGGCAGGTGCTGGATTTTGCTGCATTTACAAAAACAGTCCAGGAAAAGATTCTTGCGACGGATAAGCGCAGGGAAATCTGTGGAAACTGTCAGTGGAACAGTATCTGTGAGGAACAGAAGAGCCGGTGGGCATAAAAGAAAGCAAAAATATAGAAATATAAAAAGTATATGATCTGAGAATGTCGGAGGAAATGGCAATGTCTGTTCCATTTCCTGAAATGATGTCTTGGGGTATATACTTTTTTTATTTCTTGGAATTATCAGATAATAATATGAAATATTTTGAAAATAATTTTTACTTGAGAAAAAAACAACAATAACCGTGAGATGTTTTTGGCAGATATGTATAGACAAATAATTCCGGCATTGATAAAATAACGATATGTTAGTTTAAACAAACTAAAGCGTGCTTGACAGAGCACTTCTGCAGAAAATGACATATGTTGAATATTCTGCAGAAGAAATTTCAATTAACCAGAGCAGCTGTAAGGTCATGATCTGGTATAAAGTCGTGTAATATAAAAGACAAAGAGGAGGACAGGTATGCATAAGTGGAAGCTTTTTAAGAAGTCAGCTGCACTCGTTCTGAGTTCAGCGGTAATCGCGTCAGGAGTGCCGGTAACGGCAATGGCGTCTGAGGCGGAAGTTTTTAGTGATGTGTCAGGAGAAACACAAGGAGAGACAGCACAGGAAGAAGGAGAGAACGAGGATCAGGAGTCGGTTTCCCAGGACCAGTTGGAAGTTGGTGAAGCTGATATTCAGTCGGAAGAGCCGGAAGAAAGTGATGCAGAAGGTATTCAGGAAGAAGTAGCAGAAATTTCAGCAGAAGAGATTCAACAGGAAGAGGAACCGCAGATCCAGGAGGATACAGAAGAGGTATTCGGTGATGGAGAAGCATTTATGGCAGAAGCAGGCGAGGTTCTTCAGGATGCTTCTGAGATCACTGTTGCAGGAGTGAAATATCTCTGGTCCATGCAGCCGGCAGATGGATATACACAGATAGGAACAACAGGCGTTTATGTAAAAGTGGCAGATGGACAGACCGCTCTGAACGGAAAACTGTACGGAACGACAACTTTAAGTTATTCGGAATTTTATGCCGGGGATACCACTCAGGAGAGCTATGACGCTATCACTTCGGCAACAACGAGTAAAAATCAGATTTTTGTTAATGAGGACAGCACAGAGGTGACCTCTTCCGGATATCAGATCCAAGGTGTGAAGAATGTAAGTGTTGCAGTGGACGCGGAAACCTATGTAGATGCACAGGCGCTGAAAGCTGCTTCCAAGCTTCCGAGAGAGGGTGTCTATACAGAGGCAGCAGATATTACATTGAATGAAGCGCCGTCACAGGAAACAGGACAGTATAAAACACTGAATACAGACGGAACATACAGTGCAACAAAATTCGATGTAAAAGCAACAGTCACAGATGCATCTGCCCAGATCCAGGCACCGTCGATCTGGGGGGATTACATGCTGGTAGTAAAAGAATCCAGCACAAAATATCTCCGTAATTCCAGACAAGATGATTTTGCAGTGGGTGGAAATACACTGGGAGTCATCCTTGAGACTGCAAGTGGGAAAAAAGTAGGACTTCGTCATACCTATGAAATCTGGGTACAGCCTTATGAACTTGCATTTTCAGCAGAGTCCGGGCTTATCGGGGAAAAAATTTCAAAAGTGACTTATATTACTCCGGATGGTTCCTACGTATATGAGTTTGGAGATAAAGCACCTCTTGTAAAAAAACAGCCTGAAGAGGGAATGAAAGTACAGGCGGCTTTTGTAAAAGAGAGTACAACCCAGATTAAAGTGGACGGACTTGACAAATATGAAAATCCTAAGGTTTCCGTATACTACACAACAGGAAGTGGTCATGGTAAAAAGACAACATATGTTGTAGATCATGCAGTGGCAGAGAACGGGGTGGTAACCTTTGACAGCAGTGTATCCAGGGCCGGGGATGAGATCTATACGGTTATGATCTCTAGCGATAATTATGTGGATATGAAAAAAAATATCACACTGACAGGCCAGCCGATCACGGTTTCCAATGTTTCCTATTACTGGGTAAAGGGAGCGGTGGATGGATATACACAGATTCCGGGAACAGATATTTATTATAAGGTGGCAAATGGACATCAGGCACTGACAGGAACACTTTACGGTACGGCATCTCTGTCATACGAGGAATTTTATGCAGGAGATGCAACGAGCCGCAAATATGATTCCGTTACATCTGCCACAACCAGAAAAAGCACTGCTTTCGGAAATGCAGATGTTCAGAATCTGACAGAAAATGGCTATGAGATCGCAGGAGTAAAAAAGGTTAATGTAGCCACAGATGCAAAAACATACATAGAGGCGCAGATCCTTTCAGAAGCGGGAGAACTTCCGGAAAGCGGAGTATATACAGAAGCAGCAGGGATCACCCTGGGACGTACTCCGACGGTAGAGCCTGGGCAGTATAAAACACTGAATACAGATGGAACATATAGTGCTACAAAATTTAATGTAAAAGCAACTGTGACAGATGCGGAGGCAACACTCAAAACATCTTCTCGCTGGGGAGATTATGAGATTGATGTAAAAGAAACCAGCACAAAATATCTCCGCAATACAAAGAGTGATTCCGATTTTGCAGTTAACTCCGGGATTCAGGGAATGATCCTGGAAACAACAGACGGCGGAAAATATGGCATGCGTCATATGAACGAGATGTGGCTGAAGGTGTATAAGGTTGCCTTTGCAAAAGATACAGGTCTTGAGGGAAAAACCGTAAACAAGATCACGTACATTATGGCAGACGGCGCGTATGTATATGAATTTGCAGATGGTATTTATGTTAAACCGCAGGCAACAGAAGAGATGGCTGTTTCTCCGGAATTTACGGACAGCACCCATGTTAAGCTTGCAAATCTTGATAAATACAAAAATCCGAAGGTATCTGTTTTCTATACAACAGGTGTCGGACATGCTTCAGAGACAACATATCTTGTACAGGATGCAGTAACTACAGATGGAGTGGTTGCTCTGGATTCCACTGTAGCGAGACCGGAAAATGAAACTTATACAGTAAAAGTTTCCAGTGATGATTATGCGGATGTTTCTGTCCAGCTGGTGTATGGAACAATTGCCTTTAAAGAAAAGTCGGGAATTCTTTACATTGGAAGTTCCAGACAGCTTGAAGCTACAGGTGAGAACTGCAAAGATGTAACATATTCTTCCAACAATGAAAAAGTTGCATCTGTGGACGCAAACGGAAAAGTAACTGCAAAGGCAGCGGGAACAGCCGTGATCATGGCAACATCTGCAGCAGGAAAGACTGCACAGTACAAACTTACGGTAAAAACTCCATCCGTGAAACTGAATGTTTCAGCAAAAACACTTTATGTAAAAGGAACTCCGGCTACTGTTACACTGAAAACAACAACAGCAGGTGTTACCGGAAAAGTAACTTATACAAGCAGTAAATCTTCCGTTGCTTCTGTAGACGCAAAAGGAAAAGTAACTGCTGCGTCAGCAGGAACTGCTGTAATTACAGCAAAATGTGGTAATTATAAAGCAACCTGCAAAATTACCGTTAAAAAACCAACTGTAAAAGCTACGGCATCCGTAAACACTTTATTTGTAGGCGGGACAAGTCAGGTTAAGGTGGACAGAACAGGGCTTACCGGAAAAGTAACTTATGGAAGCAGCAGTAAATCCGTTGCCACAGTAAGTACAAGCGGAAAGATAACAGCGAAAAAAGCCGGAACAGCTACGATCACAGTAAAATGTGGAAGTTACAAAGCAACCTGCAAGATCACTGTTAAAAAAGGCAGCCTGAAGATCACGTCTAAAACTGCGGTAACTGTAAAGACAAAGAAAACAACAACCATCAAGGCGACAGCTACTTCAAAGGCAAAGATCACTTACAGAAGCAGCAATACAAAAATTGCAACGGTAAGCAGCAAGGGTGTTGTCAAAGGTGTGAAAAAAGGAAAAGCTGTTATCTATGTAAGCAGTAACGGAGTTACAAAGAAAGTGACAGTTACAGTAAAGTAATATCCGCTGATATTCCATCTGAAATATTATAACCGAAATATAAAAAACCTTTCCAGAAACCACTTCAGGTCTGCGAAAATACAGTCCTGAAGTGGTAAAAAATAAAAAATTCGATTTTTTTGAAAAATTTTAATTTTTTCTATTGACAAAGGACAGAAACTCTAATATAATAGCTCTTGCAGTTGAGCAACACACAAACAACTGAAAACAAAATAACGAAGCGTGGCTCAGTTTGGTAGAGCGCTGCGTTCGGGACGCAGAGGTCGCAGGTTCAAATCCTGTCGCTTCGACTAAAGCTTTGAGAATCCCTTGGCTGAGGGATTCTTTTTTTGCATATAAAGAAATACAGAACGTTATCTTCCAGAGAATCTTCTGTGCATGGCTGGTCTGAAGGTTTTGCTGTTAATGGAATGATTCCACGGAATTTTCATATATATTAACGAAACCGAAATACTGGAGGGACGTGTGTTGGCTGGATATCAGCGTTTTGTTGCGTATGTGTACGAGTATCGGAAAGGGAAAAAGGACGGCAGCAGTGGCTATGTGAGGGTGGAGGCCAGAGGTCAGGAGTGCCGGATCGAGGTTCATCTGCGCTGTGCAGGACTGGAACCGGGGAGCCGGTGCCGGGTGTACGGATTTGTGCGGCGGGAAGGACTGATGGATGGAATCCTGATCGGAAGTTGTGTGACCGGGCGGGAGCAGATTGAGTGTATGCTGGAAACAGATACGGAGAATATTGGAGGTATGGGAAAAAATCTCCGGGAGCTTGGAGGTATGCTGCTGATCTCGGATGCAGGAGGATTCTGGGGAACGGAGTGGGATGATCAATCCATCCGGCCGGAGAATTTCCGGGAGTGGAAAAAAGAAGAAACAGATGCTCATAAGGAAAAGAAAACGGAGAAAGGAGAAGGACAACGGGGAGAAACTGCAGAAGCAGAAGAAGATCAAAAAGCTGGTTTTTCTGCAGAAGTGCAGGAAAAACAGAATGCAGCAGACAAGATCATGACGGTGGAGGAAGTTCAGGAAGAAGTTGAGGGGATTTCCGTGAGCACGATGAACCAGGAGACAAAGAAAGGGCTGCAGGAGAACAGAGCTATTTTGGCAGAGGATGAACCGAAAATATCAGAAGCGGGACGCCCGCACCCGGGGCAGGCGCATCCAGAACCGGGATCGAGACCACCGGAATCACCGCGTCCAGGTTCCCCATCGCCAGGACCGGGCCCAAGACCACCGGAACCACCGAGGCCGCCCCGGCCAACTCCAGGCATCCCCTATGATCCATTCAATGACGGACAGTTTACAGACTGCCGTAAGATCAAACCATCCGACTGCAGTACCTTATGCAGAAAAAACGGCTGTTTCTGTAACAACCGTTTTGTCATGTACGGATATCAGAATTTTGGCCATCTTCTGCTGTGCAGAAATCACCGGGGTCAGTACATACTGGGAGTCCCCGGCAGTTACAGCCAGCAGGAACGCTTCATGGCAAACATGTTTGGCTTTCCATATTTTCGGGAAAGTCCGAAGATCCACATTCCGGGCGGAAAAGGTGGATACTGGTACTGCTTTATTAATATCTGAGTGGAAAATTGAGCATCTTTACAGATCCATACCACGGATTTCCACTACCGGGATCGTCCGAGACAGGATATCCCGGTAGTTTTTCATTTCTTCTTCGGAGCAGGAAGAAAATCCTGGCATCAGAACTCCCTCCGAATCACGGTAAGCCTGAAGATAATAAGCTTTTGCACCACGGAGCCACTGGCTGATCTCCAGAAAATCATTTTCCGAGTGAAGTTCACGGACAACTGTAGTACGGAACTCATAATCCAGATCTCCGGAACATAGCCATCCGGCAGTTTCACGGATCGCATCCAGATTAACATTTACACCGGTAAGTACATGATAATTGGAAGGGCAGGCCTTGATATCCATGGCAACTTTGTTGATCAGCCCATCTGCTGCGAGCTTTTTTACCACAGAAGGACGGGAACCGTTGGTGTCAAGCTTTATGTCATAGCCAAGCTCCCTGATCCGGCCAAGAAATTCAGGGAGCTCCGGTGCAAGAGTCGGTTCTCCTCCGGAAACACAGACACCATCCAGAATTCCTTTGCGTTTTTTTAAAAAAGCCAAAATTTCATCCTCGGAATATCCGTACTGTGTGTCCGGCTCCACTACAAGAGCTCCGTTCTGACAGAAAGGGCATCGGAAATTGCAGCCGCCCAGGAATATGGTGCAGGCCACCCGCCCGGGATAATCCAGTAAAGTTGTTTTATTAAATCCACAGATCTTCATGTGTAAAATCCTTTCATTTTTACAGAAATATTCTATTATAAGAATACCCCAGTACGGAGTATGCCGCAAGTGGGATGTTGTCACTGTTCAGGCGATAAACAGCATGTTCTTTTGATATATGTGATGTGTAAAAAAATGTTGTTGCTTGACTTTCCGGAAAAAAGCAGATATAATTCATTCATTAACGCAGACGATGGAGTCCGTAAAAACTCCATTGCCTGCGTTTTTTATTGGACTAAATTAGTAAAGACTAACAGGCGAAAAAGGAGGAAGAAACAATGAGACTTACCCCGAAGGAACAGGAAAAACTCATGCTCCATATGGCCGGAAATCTGGCGAAGGAGAGGAAGGAACGCGGACTGAAACTGAATTATGTGGAAGCACTGGCGTATATCAGTTCTGAACTTCTGGAACTGGCCCGTGATGGCAAAACTGTTGTAGAGCTGATGCAGCTTGGAACCACGATTCTTACAAAAGATGATGTGATGGAAGGCGTAGCAGACATGCTTGGTGAAGTGCAGGTCGAGGCAACATTTCCTGATGGAACAAAGCTTGTGACTGTACACAATCCGATTCAGTAAGGAGGAATTGACATGAAGGTTGGCGAAATTATCCCCGCAGACAGAGAAATCGTACTTAATGAAGGGAAAAAAACCACAAAGATCCTGGTTGCAAACAAAGGCGATCGTCCTGTACAGGTAGGCTCTCATTTCCATTTTTTTGAAGTAAACAAATGCCTCTCTTTTGACCGTGAGGCTGCATATGGATATCATCTGGATATTCCATCCGGTACTTCTGTACGTTTTGAGCCAGGAGAAGAAAAAGAAGTGCAGCTGACCGAGATGGGCGGCAGAAAACGCGTATTTGGTCTGAACGACCTGACAAGAGCAAGAGCAGCAGAGGACACCAGGAAGGTTTCCATGGAAAAGGCAGCATTAAAGGGATTCTTATAAGGAGGGACACAAATGAGCGTAAAAATTTCCGGTGAAAAATATGCAATGATGTACGGCCCTACAACTGGTGACAAGGTAAGACTTGCGGATACCAGCCTTGTAGTGGAAGTCGAAAAAGATTACACCACATATGGCGATGAGGTAAAATTCGGCGGCGGTAAAACCATCCGTGACGGAATGGGCCAGTCAGTAAAAACATGCAGCCGTGATGGAGATCTGGATCTGGTGATCACCAACGCCCTGATCGTGGATACCACTGGGATCATCAAGGCAGATATCGGAATCAAAGACGGAAAGATCGCAGGGATCGGAAAAGCAGGAAACCCGGATATCATGGACGGGGTGACACCTGGAATGACCGTTGGTGCATCCACAGAGGCGCTGGCAGGAGAAGGAATGATCGTCACAGCAGGTGGTATTGATACCCATATCCACTTTATCAGTCCGCAGCAGATCGACTGTGCACTGTACAGTGGTGTTACAACCATGATCGGAGGAGGAACAGGCCCTGCAGACGGAACAAATGCGACTACCTGTACACCCGGACCGTGGAATCTCCGGATGATGCTGAAAGCAGCAGAAGAATATCCGATGAACCTTGGATTCCTCGGAAAAGGAAACTGCTCGGATGAGGCTCCGCTGATCGAACAGGTAAAAGCTGGCGCCATGGGACTGAAGATCCATGAGGACTGGGGTGCAACACCTGCAGTTATCGATCATTGTCTCAATGTTGCGGATGAATATGACGTGCAGGTTGCGATCCATACAGATACTTTAAATGAGGGTGGTTGTGTGGAGGATACTCTTGCAGCAATCGGCGGAAGAACGATCCATACTTATCATACAGAAGGAGCCGGCGGTGGACATGCACCGGATATCATCCGCGCTGCAGCGGCAGGAAATGTTCTGCCATCCTCCACAAACCCAACCATGCCATATACGGTAAATACCCTGGATGAGCATCTGGACATGCTGATGGTCTGCCATCACCTGGACAAAAAGATCCCGGAAGATGTGGCATTTGCAGATTCCCGAATCCGCCCTGAGACCATCGCGGCAGAGGATGTTCTTCATGACATGGGAATTTTCAGCATGATGAGTTCAGACTCTCAGGCTATGGGACGTGTAGGAGAAGTCATCACACGTACCTGGCAGACAGCCAGCAAAATGAAAGATGAGCGCGGGGCTCTTCCGGAAGATGAGGGAAAAGGAAATGACAACTTCCGTGTGAAACGTTACATTGCAAAATATACTATCAATCCGGCGATCACACATGGAATCGCAGATTATGTAGGTTCTGTTGAAAAAGGAAAATTCGCAGATCTTGTTCTGTGGAATCCGGCATTTTTTGGTGCAAAACCGGATATCATCATCAAAGGCGGAATGATCATCGCTTCCAAGATGGGCGATGCCAACGCATCCATCCCGACTACCCAGCCGGTAATGTATCAGCCGATGTTCGCAGCTCATGGAAAAGCAAAAAATGAAGCCTGCCTTACCTTTGTTTCCCAGGCTGCATATGATGCCGGAATTAAAGATATTTATGGTCTGGAAAAAACTGTGGTTCCTGTAAAGGGATGCAGAAATATTGCCAAAAAGGATATGGTGTTCAATAACCGTACACCAAAGATCACGGTAGATCCGGAAACTTATGAGGTAACGGTAGATGGAGAAGCCATTACATCCAAACCTGCGGAAAAACTTCCGCTTACACAGCTCTACAATCTGTTCTAAAACGACACAGCAATGATCTTTTGTCCGGGAAGCAGTCCCGTGGTGTTTATAAGAATGCTTCGGGACTGCCTTTCGGGCGGACTGACTTTACCATAAGGAGGAAAAACAGATGTTAGGAGTATGCCTTTTATTCGTAGGAATCGTTCTGATCAATAACGGAATGTGTACCTTATATAACGTAGACGGAAAATCCACGGCAGTTATGAATATCTTTACCGGTGGACTGTCACTGTTTATCAATTTTGTAAACCTGGTACAGGGAAATTATTATGCTGCAGGAACAGGACTTCTGTTCTGCTTTACCTACCTGTTTGTAGCTTTTTCCAGGATCTTAAAACTGAGTCCGATACCATTCGCGTGGTTTTCAACATTTGTAGCCATTAATGCGGTGGTATTTGGAACCATTGAGGGATTTCTGGGAAGTAAAACGCTGGGGATCACACCGGATATCCGCTGGGCGGGAATCTGGTATCTCTGGGCAATCCTCTGGGGAACTGCCTTTGTGGAAGACATCATGGGCAAAAAACTGGGAAAATTTGTTCCGGTGCTCCAGGTGATCGAAGGCGTAATCACAGCCTGGGTGCCAGGAGTGATGCTGCTCCTTGGAGTATGGTAAGAATAGAGGAGAAAATTTATGCTTTGTGAAAAAATTCTGGGAAAATTAAAGGATTTTGATCTTACTGGAAAAACGGTGGAATATGTGGATATTGAGTGGCATGAAGCATTCAAAAAGATCCACAGAAAAACCACAGACAGTGGTCGGGAAGTAGGGATCCGCCTGGATGATTCTGTACTCACAAGAGGACTTTTTCAGGACGATGTGATCTACGCAGATGAAAAACTGGTGATCGCGGTAAATACACCACCCTGTGAAGTGATCGAGGTATCTCTGGAGCCAGGACACGAAAAATATGTGGCAAAAGTCTGCTATGAGATCGGAAACCGCCATGCACCGCTTTTCTGGGGAGATCAGGAAAATACATTTATTACCATCTACAACGAGCCGATGATGGTCATGCTGGAAAAACTCCACGGGGTGAGAGCTGAGAAAAAGACTCTGAAACTGGATTTTGACCGCAGGATCTCAGCATCCATCCATAATCATCATCACTGAGGAGGGAATATGGATAAAATAAAAGAAATCCGCCGTTTTTTTTTGCTGCAGGTAAACGACGCTCTTTTTCCCATAGGAGGTTATTCCCATTCGCAGGGGCTGGAAACGTATATCCAGCAGGGGATTGTACATGATGAAGAAACAGCGGCAGAATATATCGGTAAAAAACTGAAACTGAACCTGGCCTGCACCGATCTTCTTGGTGTACGTCTGGCTTACGAATATGCATTGAAAGAAGATGTGGCGGCACTGGATATGCTGGAGGAGATCCTGGGGGCATCCAGGATTCCAATGGAACAGAGAGAAGCGTCCAGAAAAATGGGTTCCCGTTTTACAAAGACAATCTGTAAACTGCCTCAGGAAAATATTCCTATGGAAAAACGAGGTATTTTTGAAAAATATCTGGAAACGCGGAAAGGAAAACCGGTGAGTCACTGCTGTGCTTATGGAGTTTTCTGCGCAGCTCTCGGGATCGAAGAGGAGGAAACACTTTATCATTATCTCTATGCCCAGACCTCTGCAATGGTGACAAACTGTGTAAAAACCATTCCGCTGAGCCAGAGTGCGGGACAGAAACTTCTTTGTGGATGTTATGGGGAGTTTGAGGAAATACTGTCCTATATTTCGGACTGTACGGAGGATGACCTTTGTCTGTCGGCGCCGGGATTTGATATCCGGGGAATCCAGCATGAGAAGCTTTATTCCAGACTTTATATGTCGTAAACAGAGAGGAGTAATTTTTATGTCATATGTAAAAATTGGTGTCGCCGGACCGGTAGGTTCCGGAAAAACAGCGCTGATCGAAGCTCTATCAAGAAAGATGGCAGGTGATTACAGCATTGGTGTTATCACAAATGATATTTATACCAAGGAAGATGCACAGTTCCTTGCAAAAAACAGTGTGCTTCCGGTAGAGAGGATCATTGGTGTGGAGACCGGTGGATGCCCGCATACCGCTATCCGCGAGGATGCTTCTATGAACCTTGAAGCTGTGGATGAGATGATGGAGCGTTTTCCGGATATCCAGATCCTTTTTATTGAAAGTGGTGGAGATAATCTTTCCGCAACATTCAGCCCGGAGCTTGTAGATGCAACTGTTTTTGTTATTGATGTGGCTGAGGGAGATAAGATCCCGCGAAAAGGCGGTCCTGGCATCACAAGGTCAGATCTGCTGGTGATCAATAAGATCGATCTTGCACCGTATGTAGGTGCGAGTCTGGAAGTTATGGAACGGGATTCCAGAAAAATGCGAGGGGAAAGACCCTTTGTTTTTACAAATATCCGAGGGGATGAACATGTGGATACTATTGTAGAATGGATCAAAAAGAATGTGCTTCTGGAAGATCTGCAGGAAAGGCGGAACAACCTTTGACGGAAAATAAATTTGGGAAACTGTCCAGACTGTCCCTTCGAACCGGTATCAGAAAAGGAAAAACGATTCTGGAAGACGTGGCTTTTACAGCGCCTTACAAGATTATGAATCCTTTTCCAAAGAAAGATGGGGGAATTTCCGTGATGCCTTTGTGTGCATCAGCCGGGATCATGGAAGGAGACAGGCAGGAATTTGATTTCTCTGTGACAGAAGGAACCAATCTGGAGTTTCTGTCACAGTCTTTTGATAAAGTCCACAAAATGAAGGAAGGGAAAGCTGTTCGCCACGTGAAGGCACAAGTGGAAAAGAATGCAGTTTTTTACTATTATCCGCAGCCGGTGATCCCCTATGCACAGTCGGCTTTTGAAAGTACGATGGAATTTGATCTGGCTGATAAAAGCTCCGGGTTGTTTCTGCTGGAGATCATTTCCTGCGGAAGAAAAGCATCCGATGAACGGTTTCAGTATCGGAAATTTGCCTCCAGGGTAAATATCAGACGGGGCGGGCAGCTGATATACCGGGATAATACCCGTTATGAGCCCGATAAAATGGACATGGAAGGGATTGGAATGTATGAAGGGTATACCCACATGGCCAATATTTTTCTAAGCGGCCCGGTCATGGACATGAAGGAAAAGATATGGGAAGTTCTGGAAAGTGAAAAAGAATGCGAAGGCGGTGTAACGCAGCTGGTACAGGGAGATCTTGCTGTCCGTATTTTGGGACATCGGGCACAGAAACTGCAGGAAACAGCCGAAGAAATAAAAGCGATTTTTGAAGAAGTAAATAATAATAACAGATAAGAAAACGCTGCAGAAATGAGTATGTTTTGAGAAATTTCTGTGGCGTTTTTTTAATATTATCAAGAGTAAGCGTGCATCGGATTTACCGTAAATTGACACATCATACGTGGATGGCTATAATCAAACAGAAAGAACGCCGGAGGATTTCCGGGATATAAAGTTACAGGAGGAATAAAAACGTGACAGATCAGGAACGTTTTATGAAAGAGGCGATCCGCCAGGCGAAAAAAGCACGTGCCCTGGAAGAAGTCCCGATCGGCTGTGTGATCGTATACGAAGGAAAGATCATAGCCAGAGGCTACAACCGCCGCAATACAGACAAAAATACATTATCCCATGCAGAACTCAATGCTATCCGAAAAGCCAGCAGGAAACTGGGAGACTGGCGACTTGAGGGCTGCACCATGTATGTAACTCTGGAACCATGCCAGATGTGTTCAGGTGCACTGGTACAGTCCAGAATTGACGAAGTGGTGATTGGCTGTATGAATCCCAAAGCGGGTTGTGCAGGTTCCGTGATGAATCTCCTTCAGATCGATGGCTTTAATCATCAGGTGAAAATTACACAAGGAGTGCTGGAAGAGGAATGCTCCGAAATGCTTTCCACATTTTTTAAGGAATTGCGGGAAAAGAAAAAACAGGCGAAAATGCTGAAAAAACAGGAAGCAGAGCGCCTTGCCGGGCAGCAGGTACAGGAAGAAGATACGTAACAGAATAGGAGTCTGTCAAAAGTTCTGATATATTTTCTCTTGACAGAATTACGCGGAAATATCAAAATAAAATCATAAATGAAATTCCGGAGAAAAGGATTTCATTCAGACAAAACGAAAGCTGTTCAGAATGGAACAGCAGAAAATGGAGGACCACAAAATGGAACTTGAAGTTTTAAGAAAAGACATGGTAGCAGCAATGAAAGCCAAAGACAAAGTGACCAAGGAGGCCGTTTCCTCACTGATCGCAGCAGTAAAAAAAGTTGCCATTGATGAGGGATGCCGTGATGATATCAAAGGAGATCTGGTAGACAGAGTGATCCTGAAAGAGCTGAAAACAGCCAAAGAGCAGATCGACACCTGCCCGGCAGATCGCACAGATCTGAAAGAAGAGTATCAGGCAAGATATGATATCATTGCAAAATATGCTCCGAAGCAGATGGATGAGGCAGAGATCAAGGCCTATATCGAGGAGAAATTTGCAGATGTTCTTGCAACCGGAAATAAAGGTCAGATCATGAAAGCGGTTATGGGAGATCTGAAGGGCAAAGCCGATGGTAAACTGATCAACCAGGTAGTTGCCGGATATTGTAAATAATATACGTATGCAGGAAAATGCCGGGGTATTCTGTCCAGATCCCCGGCGTTTTTTTGCAGATAAAGCAAGTGGAAGCTGAGGGCGCTTTTTGTTTGTATGCCCGATAAAAAAATCCCGCCGGATCAGTCATAAATGACGAATCCGGCGGGAATGCTGTTTATATAGAGATCATATATATTATAATCTTTTTTTACGCGCGCCGCACCTCGGAATGGTCTCACAGACGTTACCTTTACAGTTAACTCAGCCCAGGCACCCTCACGGCACACAAGAGCTTCTGCTTAGTGCTGCTGCATTCCTGCCCTGACACGGTTCACAGATTCCTGTTGCGTAAGACCCAGACGTCAACGCCACTTATAAAGGGCTGCTCCACAAGATACAAGCCTCAGATTGGCATCACCCCTGCTGTAGCGGATTGCAGGTACAGGGCACCGCTATCTCCCCGGCTGCGCGGAATTTAATTATAGACTCTTATGACGGATTTGTCAAGATGCACGAAAAATTTTCTGCCGGATGAAAAAGGAGCATTTCATGTTGTATACAGCCGGAAAATGCTTTATAATATTATAATGTGTAAAACTCTGTGAAAAGAGAAAACAATGGAGCTGTTTTGCAGGAAAAGATCCGTCAGAATGCCGGATTCCTGTAATGGACAGCAACAAATAAAATGTGCACATAAGAGGGCACAGAATGGAGGACGCTATGATTAAAAGAATCGGCCTGCTGACAAGTGGCGGTGACTGTCAGGCATTGAACGCAACCATGAGAGGCGTTGTAAAGGGTCTGAGCAACAGCGTTGAGAACCTTGAGGTTTATGGATTTGATGACGGATATAAGGGACTGATCTACGGGAAATACCGTATGCTTACAGCCAGGGACTTTTCCGGAATCCTGACTCAGGGCGGAACTATTCTCGGAACATCCAGACAGCCATTCAAACTGATGCGGGTTCCGGATGAGAAGGGACTGGACAAGGTTGAGGCCATGAAACAGACTTACTATAAGCTCTGTCTTGACTGTCTTGTAATCCTCGGCGGAAACGGAACGCAGAAAACCGCCAATCTTCTCCGCGAGGAAGGCCTGAATATCATCCATCTTCCGAAGACCATTGATAATGATATCTGGGGTACAGATATGACCTTTGGCTTCCAGAGCGCTCTGGAGATCGCAACAAATGCCATTGACTGCATCCATACAACAGCTGCATCTCATGGACGTGTATTTATTGTTGAGATCATGGGACATAAGGTCGGAAGCCTTACACTGAATGCCGGTGTTGCAGGCGGAGCAGATGTGATCCTGATCCCGGAGATCCCATACGATATCAATAAGGTTGTAGAAGCCATCCAGAAGCGTAACAAGGCAGGCAAGCGTTTTACCATTCTTGCAGTAGCTGAGGGAGCTATCTCAAAAGAAGATGCAGAGCTTCCGAAGAAAAAATACAAAGAAAAGCTTGCGGAAAGAGCAAAGAAATATCCGTCTGTATCCTATGAGATCGCAGACCAGATCCAGCAGGTAACCGGAAGTGAAGTACGTATCACAGTTCCGGGTCATATGCAGCGAGGCGGAGAGCCATGTGCATATGACCGCGTTCTTTCCACAAGGATCGGTGCAGGCGCAGCACAGGCGATCATGGATGAGGAATATGGCGTTATGATCGGTGTTATCAACGGCAAAATCAAACGTGTTCCTCTTGCTGAATGTGCAGGCAAGCTGAAGATGGTATCCCCGAAAGATCAGCTTGTAAAAGCAGCCAAACAGATTGGAATCAGTTTTGGCGATTAATGAATCATAAGTCATCTGGCCGCCGCGGAAGTCTTTCCGCGGCGACTGTGGCGAAGAGAAGGAGAGTTTTATGAGTTATACTGCTCTTTACCGTAAATTTCGTCCCGATAATTTTGACGATGTGAAAGGACAGGATCATATTGTGACAACACTGACCAACCAGATCAAGGCGAACCGTATCGGACACGCATACCTGTTCTGCGGAACGAGAGGTACCGGAAAGACTACGGTTGCAAAGATCCTGGCGAAGGCAGTAAACTGCGAACATCCTGTAAACGGCAGTCCCTGCAACGAGTGTGCCATGTGCAAGGCCATTCAGGCAGGAACTGCCATGAATGTGATCGAGATCGATGCGGCATCCAACAACGGTGTTGACAACATCCGTGAGATCCGCGAGGAAGTTGCCTACCGCCCAACTGAGGGTAAATACAAGGTTTACATCATCGATGAGGTGCATATGCTCTCAACAGGAGCATTCAATGCTCTTCTGAAAACACTGGAAGAGCCGCCTTCCTACGTTATTTTTATCCTGGCGACTACAGAGGCCCATAAGATACCGATCACCATCCTGTCCAGATGTCAGCGTTATGACTTCCACCGGATCTCCATTGATACCATAGCAGCCAGACTTTCCGAGCTTCTGGCAGCAGAAGGCGTGGAAGCTGAGGAAAAAGCGGTGCGCTATGTGGCAAAAAAAGGCGACGGATCCATGCGAGATGCATTAAGTCTTCTGGATCAGTGTATTTCTTTTTATCTGGGACAGGTGCTTACCTATGATAAAGTCCTGGACGTTCTGGGAGCTGTGGATACAGAGGTATTCAGCAAGCTCCTTCGGAAAGTGCTTTCCGGTGATGTGACCGGTTCCATCCATGTGCTGGAAGACCTGATCACAGGCGGCCGGGAACTGGGACAGTTTGTATCAGATTTTACCTGGTATATGCGAAATCTTCTCCTTGTGAAGACTTCCGAGAATCCGGAGGAGGCAATTGATGTTTCTTCCGAGAATCTGAAGCTTCTGAAGGAAGAAAGCGAGATGACAGATGTGGAAACCCTGATGCGGTATATCCGTATTTTTTCCGATCTGTCCAATCAGATCCGTTTTGCAAGCCAGAAACGTGTTTTGGTGGAGATCGCGCTGATCAAGCTTTGCAGACCGGCCATGGAGACCAATCTGGACTCAGTTCTTGACCGGCTCCGTGTTCTGGAAAAACAGATGGAAGAACGGCCGGTACAGCAGGTGATCGTCCGGGAAGGTGATGCCGGTGCAACCGTGGATCCAAGTGCGGCAGCGTCAGGCGCATCGCCGGTACAGCAGCCCAAGCCGCAGAAAGCAGCACCTGAAGATCTTCAGAAGATCGTGGCAGGATGGCGCGCCATTGTGGGGCAGACGACAGGGCTTTTCAAACAGTCCCTGCAGCGGGCGGTCCCCAAGTATAACGGGGAAACAGGAGATCCCATCCTTTATGTGGAATTCCAGGATTTCCTGGGAATGAATTATGTAGACAATCCGGAGGCGCAGAAAGAACTTAAGGACATTATTGCGGCCCGGACAGGCAAGAGCGTGGAGATACATATGCTGATAGCCAACAAACATCAGCACACCAATCTCGCGCAGATCACAGTAGACGATGCACTCCGGGAGAACATCCACATGGATATCGTAGTGGAAGAAGACCCGGATGATGAGTCATAAATCCGTAAAATAAAAGCAGGAGGAAAATATTATGGCAAAAAGAGGTGGATTCCCTGGCATGGGTATGCCGGGGAATATGAACAATCTTATGAAACAGGCGCAGAAAATGCAGCGTCAGATGGAAGAGAATCAGAAGGCTCTTGAGGAAAAAGAGTTCACAGCAACCGTAGGCGGCGGAGCTGTTTCCGTTACCGTTTCCGGTAAACGAGAAATAACAAAAGTCACACTTTCCGAGGAAGCAGTAGATCCGGATGATATCGAGATGCTTGAGGACATGATCGCAGCAGCAACAAATGAGGCACTCCGTCAGGTTGAGTCTGAGTCAGCAGCAGTGATGTCCAAACTGACAGGAGGCCTTGGCGGTCTTGGCGGAGGCCTTCCTTTCTGATGGAATATTACAGCAGCCATATCAATAAACTCATTGAGCAGCTTTCCCATCTTCCGGGAATTGGAGCAAAATCTGCCCAGCGTCTTGCGTTTCATATCATGAATATGCCAAAAGACCAGGTTGAGCAGCTGACCGCTTCCATCACCGATGCAAGGCAGAATGTTCAGTACTGTAAATGCTGTTACACGCTGACAGATCAGGAACTCTGCCCGATCTGTGCCAATCCCAAACGGGATCACAGCACCATCATGGTCGTTGAGAATACCAGGGATCTGGCAGCATATGAGAAAACAGGCAAGTTTGACGGGGTTTACCATGTACTTCACGGCGCGATCTCTCCAATGCTTGGGATTGGACCGGATGACATCAAGCTGAAGGAGCTGATGAAGCGTCTTCAGGGAGATGTAAAAGAAGTCATTGTGGCGACCAATTCCAGCCTTGAGGGCGAAACTACAGCCATGTACATCAGCAAACTGATCAAGCCCACCGGAATCAAAGTAAGCCGTATTGCCAGCGGAGTTCCGGTTGGCGGTGACCTGGAGTATATTGATGAAGTGACACTTCTACGCGCCCTGGAGGGAAGGGTAGAACTTTAATCGGATCAGGTAAAAAATTTTTCCCAGGCAACAAAGGAGGTGAGACTGGTGGCAAAAAAGAAAGCAACCTCATCGGATGTGGCAGCACGCGCAGGAGTTTCCCAGGCAACAGTATCCATGGTGCTGAACCGGAAATATAATGTTTCTTTTTCAAGAGAAACCGTAGAACGGGTGGAACAGGCGGCCAGAGAACTTGGCTATGAGCTTCCGGGACGCCGGAAACATAAAGATGACAGAAAAGAAAAGCTGATCGTTGTTTTCTGCCCCACACTCACCAGTCCCTATTATGTACTGCTGCTTCAGGGGATCGAGGCTGTGGCCAATGAGCAGGGATACGGGGTATTTATCTGCAACACCCAGCGCGATGCGGGGCTGGAAGAAAAATATCTCCGTATGATGCAGAACATGCGGCCGGCAGGGATCATCTATACCTGCAATCCTCATCCGGATTTCCAGCATCAGGTAGAAAAGATCGCAAAAGAAACACCGCTGGTCATCATCAGCAACAAGGAAAAAACAACCACGGTAGATGCTATCAATCAGGACAACACAGTGGTAGGAAGGTTGATGGCCAGACATCTTCTTGATCTGGGGCACACGGATGTGGCATTTATCACGCCGCCACTTACCAGACGGCAGTGGCAGCGTTCCAAGCGTGTGGAGGGCTTTGTCCGCGAGTTTGAAAAAGAGGGAAAAAAAGACCACGTGATCATCAAGGCGGCAGATGAGTCCAATGACAGAAAGATCCCGCGGATGGATTCCGAGTATGCCATGGGCTACGAGCTGACTATGGAGCTCCTCCATGAGGGCAGAAAATTCACGGCTATCGCAGGCCAGAATGACATGATGGCCATAGGCGCCATTGATGCACTGCATGAGATGCGCCTCCATGTACCGAAGGATGTTTCAGTCATCGGATGTGATAATATTTTTTATTCCAGCATCCGCAGGATCTCACTGACGACCATTGATCATTTTGTTGCGCTGAAAGGAAGAGATGCCTGTGACATCATTATCCGCAAGATCGACACGAATGATAAATTTTACCTGGATGAAAGACCTGCCAGCCTGTATAATATCGAATATACCCCGAAACTGATCACGCGCCGGACAACGGGGTATGCAAGACTGGACAGAAACCAGCCTGATGAACAGAAAAATAAATAATGGCGCATAAATTATTAATAATAATATATAGAGAGAGTTTCCATGATACATTCGAATAAAAATCTTGATAGCCACGATAATTACGGCGATATTCGAATCGGATAAAAATGGAGATAAGCTGTTTTGGGTGAAAAAATTGACAGACACTATTAATAAAACAATATTTTATTAATAAAATGTTTATTAATAAAAAACAGGTGTCTTGACCCCCGCAATGAGTTTGTTATAATGGAATCATCAAGAAAAAGAACGAACGTAAACAGGAGGAAAAAACAATGAAATTTTTTATCGACACAGCTAAAGTAGAGGATATCAGAGAAGCAAATGACATGGGAGTTATCTGTGGTGTTACCACAAATCCGTCCCTGATCGCCAAAGAAGGAAGAGACTTCAACGAAGTGATCAAAGAGATCACAACCATCGTTGACGGACCGATCAGCGGCGAGGTAAAAGCTACTACAACAGATGCTGAGGGAATGATCCGTGAGGGACGTGAGATCGCAGCGATCCATCCAAATATGGTTGTTAAAATTCCTATGACAACAGAAGGACTGAAAGCAGTTAAAGTTCTTTCTTCTGAGGGAATCAAGACAAATGTTACTCTGATCTTTTCCGCTAACCAGGCACTTCTTGCAGCAAGAGCAGGTGCTACATATGTATCTCCGTTCCTTGGAAGACTGGACGACATCTCCACAGATGGTGTTGAGCTGATCCAGCAGATCGCTGAGATGTTTGCAGTTGCAGATATCCCGACAGAGATCATCGCGGCAAGCGTTCGTCATCCAATGCACGTAACTGCATGTGCACTTGCAGGTGCAGATATCGCTACTGTACCATTCAAAGTAATCGAGCAGATGACACATCATCCGCTGACCGATGCAGGTATTGCCAAATTCCAGGCTGATTACAAGGCAGTATTCGGTGAGTAATTGAAACCTCTTTTATATACAAACTCCCTGTGAACAACAGGGCACTAAAAAAGGAGACATTAATAACATGGATAAGTTAGAACTTCAGAAAGTTGCCAACGAAGTCCGCAAGGATATCGTAACAGCAGTCCATGCAGCAAAGGCCGGCCATCCGGGCGGATCCCTTTCTGCAGCAGATGTGTTCACCTACTTATATTTTGAAGAGATGAACATCGACCCGAAGGATCCGAAGAAGGCAGACCGTGACCGTTTCGTTCTTTCCAAAGGACATACAGCACCGGGACTTTACTCTGTACTTGCAGAGAGAGGATACTTTCCAAAAGAGGATCTGAAAACACTTCGTCATCTGGGCTCCTATCTTCAGGGACATCCGGATATGAAACATATCCCGGGTGTTGATATGTCCAGTGGTTCTCTTGGACAGGGAATCTCCGCTGCAGCAGGTATGGCTCTTTCTGCCAAACTCAGTAATGATGACTATCGAGTATATACATTGCTGGGTGATGGTGAGATCGAGGAAGGCCAGGTGTGGGAGGCAGCTATGTTCGCAGGCTTCCGTAAACTGGACAACCTGGTTGTGATCGTAGATAACAATGGACTTCAGATCGATGGTGACATTGCAGATGTATGCTCCCCGTATCCGATCGACAAGAAATTTGAAGCTTTCAATTTCCATGTGATCAATGTTGCGGACGGCAACGATATGGATCAGCTGAAGGCTGCTTTTGATGAGGCAAGAGCTACAAAGGGTATGCCGACAGCTATCATCATGAAAACAGTAAAAGGTAAAGGCGTTTCCTACATGGAGAACGCAGTAGGCTGGCACGGAAAAGCTCCGAATGATGAGCAGTATGCACAGGCAATGGAAGATCTGGAGAAGGTAGGTGAAGCATTATGTCAGAAGTAAAGAAAATCGCAACGAGAGCAAGCTACGGCAGTGCCCTCATAGAATTAGGAAAAAAACACGAGGATCTTATCGTTCTTGACGCTGACCTTGCTGCAGCTACACAGACAGGTATGTTTAAAAAAGAATTCCCGGAGCGTCACATTGACTGCGGTATCGCAGAGTGCAACATGATGGGTATTGCAGCAGGAATCGCTTCCACAGGTAAGGTTCCCTTTGCAAGTACTTTTGCAATGTTTGCAGCAGGACGTGCTTATGAGCAGGTTCGTAACTCCATCGGATATCCGAAGCTGAATGTAAAGATCGGAGCAACTCACGGCGGTATTTCTGTAGGTGAAGATGGCGCCACACATCAGTGCCTGGAGGATTTTGCCCTGATGAGAGTGATTCCGGGCATGGTCGTTGCAAGTCCTTCTGATGATATCGAAGCAAAAGCTATGGTTGCTGCTGCTTACGAGCATCAGGGACCGGTATACATGAGATTCGGACGTCTTGCTGTTCCGGTTATCAATGACAGACCGGATTATAAATTTGAACTTGGCAAAGGTATCGTTCTCCGCGAGGGAAAAGACCTTACCATCATCGCAAACGGACTTTGTGTTGCGCCGGCTCTTGAGGCAGCTGAGAAGCTTGCAGCGGACGGAATCGATGCAAAGGTGATCAACATCCATACCATCAAACCTCTGGATGAGGAGCTTGTTGTTGCAGCTGCCAAAGAAACAGGCAAAGTTGTAACAGTTGAGGAGCATTCCATTATCGGAGGCCTTGGCGGAGCTGTATGCGAGTGCCTGGCTGAGAAGGCACCGGTACCGGTAAAACGTATCGGAATTCATGATGTATTCGGTGAATCCGGTCCGGCTGTGGAACTTCTCCATAAATATGGTCTTGATGCTGAGGGTATCTACACACAGATCAAAGACTTTGCATAAAATTATGGAATGATTTTATGCATGAGCATGCAGCAGAGCGGAATGCGAATGTTCGCTGTGTGGATCTGATGCAGATAAGTCTGCTTCTGCAGGGAGGATCTTCAGGATTCCTCCGGCAATCACATCTGCCAGAGCGACCACGGTAGAGAGCCGTGTAGTCTGCAAGGTAAGATGCTCCATGAGTCCGGCAGTATTTACAATGCCGGTGATATGGATGTCACCTACAGGAGGCAGATTCTTCTGAACACCAGCACCTGGGTAAAGTGCACCATTTCCAATGGTCACATAGCCCAGGTGCTTTTTTTGTCCAAGAGAAGCATCTATGGCGATCACAAGAGCATGGGGATGAAATTTTTTGATAAGTGATGAGATTTTTTCCAGGTTTAAGGCATGAACCGGGCTGGAAAGTGTACCGTAGACAAAAATATGACCGGTTTCATGAGGCGTAAGCAGGTGTCCGATATATGGGCCTAAACAATCTCCGGTAACACGATCACTGCCGATACATAAAAATACGATTTCAGTCCATCTTTTGGGACAGTGAAGAATACATTTTTTCAGAAGATAAGCAATCTCTCCGGATGAACCGTTTTTTCCGGCATCAATGTAAAAAGCCATGGGGAACCTCGATTCTTTTTTCCCTCTATCATATCCTGAAAAAAGGAAAAATATGCATGGTGCGTAATCTGTCGTTAAATTCTGTGGATAGGCTCTTACATTCTGCTAAAATCCGCATTTTTACTGTGTTATGCTTGGGGCTGAAGGGGTGATATGAGATGATAGAGGTCATTTATAAGGAGGACAAGGAAGATCAGGGAACAGTACAGGAACCGTTTTCCATGCCGAGGAACGTAAGACAGATCGGGCTGGCAAACGGAGATTACAGGATCTATATAGAAGATTATGTATACACATTTCTCTGCAGTCTTGCAGAGGATGGAGAGACAGAAAGCCAGGGGAATGTGGCAGTGCTTACCGGTGAAATCCAATGGACGACAGATATGACCTGCATTTATGTAAAGGGTGCCCTGGCGGCAGATGGGATGGAGGCAACGGCGGAACATATTGATTTTTCGGAAAAAATCTGGCAGAAGATTCAGGATGACAAGGAACAATACTTCCAGGAACAGGAAATTGTGGGATGGTTTTTTGCACAGCCGCAGATAGCAATAGAGGTCACAGAACTCCTGGTGAAAGTACATCTCAGACATTTTGGGGGAGAAAAGATTTTGATGCTGATGGATCCGGGAGAACGGGAAGATGCATTTTTCCGTTATGATGGCGGCACAATGGCAAAACTGACCGGATATTATATTTATTATGAGAAAAATTCTCAGATGCAGACATATATGATCGAACGAAGCCAGAGAGAAGGCGGGAAGGCATCTGAAAAAGTAGAGGACAAGGCTGTCAGGAATTTTAGAAAGATCATAGACAGCAAGAAACCAGAGGAGCGGGAGGAGAAAACTTCCGTTTTTTCTTATGCGGCCACAGTGTGTCTGGCGCTGGCAGTTCTGGTAGCTGGTGTGAATCTTTACCGGAATCAGCAGGGGAAAAAAGGAGTTCCGGAAGATTATCGTGCGACTTCCGCTTCGGTGGTGCAGATAACGCCGGTGATAACGGAAGGAACAGCTGCCCGGGAGACTCAAACCCCGACGCCTTCTGTGAAAGCAGAAAGCAGGGAGAGAATCACAGTAACCCCGGCCGCAGATCCTAAAAAGAAAGAAACGGACAGTCCGGAAAATAATGTTGTGGAAACAACAGTAACAGAAATTCCACCCGGATCAGCAGATACAGAACAGGCAAAAAAACAGAAAAAAAAGGAAAGCTCTGAAGAAAAGAATGCGCTGGCAGATTCAACAGAAAAAAAATCAACAGAAGAAACTTCTGCAACTGCCGAAAATGTGCAGAAGACATATGTAATACGTCCGGGAGATACTTTGTATCAGATAAGCCTGAACCGCTATGGGACGGTGGAGGCTATGGAACAGATCTGTGCACTGAATGGAATTTCAGCCAATGAGATCATTTATCCGGGGCAGGTGATTGTTTTACCCTGATAAGCTGTGCTATAATAACTGGAAAATAAACAGATAAGGCAAGGAATACAATCGTGAATATCATAAAAAAAATACAAAAAAAACAAAAGCGTAAAAAGCTTATGAAACAAAAAGCCAAACTGGCACAGGAACAGGCTGTACAGGAAGGGACTCATCACGGAAAGAAGAGTTCTCATCGTCGGAAAATTTCCCGAGGCGGAAAAAAGGTGATCGTGGTTGCGGCAGTTGCTGCGGCTGTCTGCCTGGCTTTTGTTTTTGTGGAAAAGAGAAGTTATCATAGCTATAAAGTATTGAATACAAGTGAGCAGGAAGATGTTGTTTCTACACAGTATGTGGAAATGGACGGGGATATTTTAAGATACAGCCCGGATGGAGTTTCGGTGGTAGATGCCAGTATGAACACGGTATGGAACGAGACTTATACCATGCAGAATCCAATTGCAGATGTAAATGGAAGCAGAGCAGTAGTCGCTGACAGTGAAGGAACATCTCTGTATATCTGTGACAAAAAAGGTGTTACCGGAACAGTTACTACTTCTTATTCTATCGTGAAGGTACGAATAGCGGCGAATGGAATGGTTGCGGCGATTCTTGATAATGATGAGAATACCTGGATTAATTTTTATAATCCGGATGGAAGTCTGGTAGCGGAAAACCTTACCAAGATTGATGATCCGGGATATCCGCTGGATGTGGCGGTATCGGATAATGGTGTAATGATGGTTACATTCCAGTATGTTGATGGAAGCAAAACAACCAGTTATGTGGCCTTTTATAATTACGGAGATGTAGGGCAGAATGAAGATGACCGGATCGTAAGTGGCTATACTTACGAAAATGTTGTGATTCCACAGGTGGAATGTATTAATGAGAGCCAGTATATTGCTCTGCGTGATGACGGATTTTCTACTTATCAGGGAAATCAGATCCCGAAAGAAAGCAAGACTGTCAATGTGAAGCAGGAGATTGTAAGCACATTTTTCGATGAAGACAGAATTGGTCTGGTATTTAAAAATAACAATAAGGACGACCTGTATACAATGGAAGTTTATAACATGAGTGGTCAGCTGAAGTTCCGTAAAAATTTCAATGTTCCATATACTACCATAAAAATGAGCGGCGGTAATATTGTTATGTATAACAGCTCTCAGATCTGTGTGATGAACAGTCGAGGGGTGCAGAAATATATGGGAAGCGTGGATGGCACGATCCGGGACTTTTTCAAGATCGGATGGAACAAATATCTTATGGTACTGGATACGGGAGTAAGTACCATAAAATTCAGTTAAGGAGGCGGACATGAGCTGGACATGGCTTGGACTGGCTGTTCTGGTCCTACTTGCCTTTTCTATGGTGGATGGATACCAAAAAGGTTTTGTGAAAGAAGTGGTATCCGCATTCCTTGTGCTGATCTCAGTTGTAATGGTATGGCTGATCAATCCTTATGTGAATCAGTTTATCCGTGAAAATACTGCCGTTTATGAAAAAATCCAGACATCCAGTGAATCATTTGTAAGTTCTCTGGTAGATGGAAGAGGAATCATGGATGAGGAAGGACAGAATGAACTGATAAGCAGTATGAATCTGCCGGAACTGCTTCAGAAAGGAATTGCTGAGAATAATACAGCATCTGTATATCAGCAGCTGGCGGCAAATACATTTGCGGAATATATATCCGGTTATCTGGCGAATGTGGCAGTGAACTGTCTGTCCTTTCTGGTATCGTATATATTATCGTCCATATTGATACATGTACTGGCTTATGCCCTGGATCTTCTGACAAAACTTCCAGTCATATGTGGCGTAAATAAACTGGCAGGAGCAGCAATTGGAGGAGGAAAATGTATTATTTTCGTATGGGTAGGAATGCTGGTCCTGACAGTTTTGTGCAATACAGAAATCGGTCAGAAGGGGCTGGGTCTGATCCGGGAAGATACAGTGTTGAATTTTCTCTACGGTAAAAACATCTTTATTCGTATTTTTACAGGAATATTCTATCAAAGTTAAATAAAACCGCATTTTGCACACAGAAGGATACCAAAATTCAGGTATTGCTCAGTTCGCAGAATGCGGTTTTTTACGCAAAAACGTGTTTTTTGAAAAAAATGTAAAATTATGTAAAAAATATGTTGACAGAGAAAAGAAAAGATGCTATTCTATCAGAGTTGTTGGGAACAAATTGTTTTTATGAAACTGATAAAGAAATCATGTTTCAGAAAAAATAAAAAAGTAGTTGACAAAAGACAGAAGATATGATAAAGTATCCAAGTCGTCGACAAAACGACAACAAAATCTTAACTCAAAAATGTTTGAAAAAACTTGAAAAAAGTACTTGACAAACAAAAAGAGATGAGATAAAATAAACGAGCTGTCTGAGAGGCAGACAAAACAAACCTTGATAACTAAACAGTGAAACACATACGATTCTCGAAAATTTCTTTACATTTTAAAGAACGGTTTTAACAAACCAAAAGCAGTAAAAACGAGAGATAGCCAAACGGTTGTCTTGAGTAAACGAATCAAACATTTTATCAGAGAGTTTGATCCTGGCTCAGGATGAACGCTGGCGGCGTGCTTAACACATGCAAGTCGAACGGGAATTACTTTATTGAAACTTCGGTCGATTTAATTTAATTCTAGTGGCGGACGGGTGAGTAACGCGTGGGTAACCTGCCTTGTACAGGGGGATAACAGTCAGAAATGACTGCTAATAC